>NZ_JAILQF010000321.1 GCF_024699075.1 Butyrivibrio sp. | reverse complement strand
AAATAATACGGACAGATATCTACTGGTTAATACATATGCTGCTATGTCTACTCAAAAGGTTCTTAATGCTTTTGTATTACCATCTGATACAGCTAATAATAAGATCCTTGTGGGACTTCACTGTTACTTTAATATGAGTAACATGCAAAATAATTTTGCTATAATGACTGATTTTGTAGACAAATATAATGTGCTTATAGGAGAATGGGCTTTCTGGATTTCTAAAGATGGAGATAATAGGATTGAAGGGGCAACTGAATATATGAAATATGTTGAAGCCCTGGGGATTCCGGCAATTTGGTGGGATAATGGTAAGACTAATGAAATGGCTATCTTTGACAGAAGAACGCTAACCTGGCCCAATGAAGAGCTGGTTGATCTGATCCTTTATGGCAATTAGTTATGAATAGCTACAGTTACAGATGGGAAGAAATATTTTTTACAAAAAGATTAAGTAAGAGTTTTTTAGAAATATTTTAAGCATATAGCCAAAACGTAAACCGTATTCATTTAAGTATTGAAAGATAGATTAGTGCCATAAAACTGAAGGAGAAGTTAAAGCTTGAAATTGAATAATAAAATTGATGTTGTAGTAACCTGGGTAGATGGTAGTGACGAAGAGTGGCTTAAAGAAAAGAAAAAGTATGATCCGGTATCATCTAAAGATGAGGATAATTCTAATTCTGCTAAACGATATAGAGACTGGGGGTTAATGAGGTATTGGTTTAGAGGAATTGAGAAGAATATGCCCTTTATTAATAAAATCTTTTTTGTTACCTGGGGACATGTACCGGAATGGTTAAATACTGATAACGAAAGACTTGTTATTATAAAACATAAAGATTATATTCCTGAAAAATATTTACCCACATATAATTCAAATGTTATAGAGTTAAATCTTCATAGGATAAAAGAGTTATCAGAAAATTTTATCCTTTTTAACGATGATTTTTTTATTATAGATAAAACAAGCGAAAATATGTTTTTTAAAAATGATAAGCCCTGTGATATGCTTATTAGCACTACATATTATAATTATGATGTTTCAACTGATTTTTATCACACTGTATTTAATAATCTTGGTATTATAAATAAACATTTCGGGAATAAATGGCTGGGATGGAGACTTGTATTAAAATGGATGAGTCCAAAATTTGGAAGAAAAAACATTGTTAAGAATTTTGATACTATAATGTTCAAAAGAATTTATGGGTTCATAGACCAGCATTTTACGATATCTCATAAAAAAAGTGTTTTTAAAAGAATATGGGAGTTGGAAAATTCAAATCTGGATAAAGCGTGTATGAATAAATTTAGAACTCCTATGGATTTTAGTCAGTGGCTGATGAGGTACTGGAATTTTATGACAGGGAATTTTGAACCTGTTAAACTTTATGATATTGGGGATTACTATGAATTATCAGATGAGAAATCATTAGATATAATTTGTAACAGAATAAACGAGCGAAGAAGACCATTGCTTGTAATAAACGATCTGATGGATAGTGCTGACGATAAGTTGTTTTCGAAATATAAAGAAAGGCTTATTCAGGAATTTGAAAAGATTTATCCTGATAAGTGTTCATTTGAAAAATAATGATTATTGTAAATTATAGATAAAAGGTCAAAGGTAGTCTTCAATAATATGGAGATTACCTTTTTTGAAATCATACTTTTGCGTGACGTAGGTGAAAGTCCACAGGCTTGCCTGTAGGAGGAAGCCTTTTATGAATGATAATCTGAAACTGAGCATTTTTTGACAAAATATATGATGGGAGAGGTGTATATTTAATATGAACCCAATTTATGACAGGAGAGTAAGACATGAATAAGAAAATAAGAATAATAATAGTACTTTTTACGGCGCTCATATTAGCGGCATTAATGGTTATAGGGCTTTGTTTTATAGGAATTCCTAAAAAACAGGTAGTTGCAGAATCATCAGAAGCAAGAGAATTTGTTAGAGAAATGGGAGTTGGCATTAATATCGGCAATTCGCTCGATGTATGTGACTGGAATACTATGCTGATAATAGATGATAATCCGCAGGATTATGAGACACTCTGGTGGAACGCACCAATAACGCAGGAACTTATTAAAATGATCGCAGATAAAGGATTTGGCACTATAAGAGTTCCTGTAACATATATGAATCATATAGATGAAGATGGTAATATTGATCCCTTATGGCTTAAAAGAGTGTCTGAAGTTGTGACAATGGTAATAGATAATGGAATGTATTGCATTATTGACATACATCATGATACCGGTAATGATGGTTGGATCAATGCTTCCAAGAAGAATTATAATGAAAATCATGACCGCGTTGCAAAGATGATCATCCAGATCGCGGAATATTTTAAGGATTATGATGACCACCTTATATTGGAAAGCTTCAATGAAATGGTTGATGATAACGACAGATGGACTGATGTCCCATTTGAATCACTTACCATATATAACAAATGGAATCAGCTATTTGTCGACCTTGTAAGGGGAACAGGATCAGGTAATGCAACAAGGTATTTGCTCATAAACACTTATGCAGCGACTTGGGATGGAAGAAATATAGACTATTTTGAGCTTCCTTCAGATTCGGTAGAGGGGAGATTATTAGTAGGTGTTCATGGCTATATGTCCTATGATAAACTTGAAAGTGGATTTGATTATATCAAAAAGCTATATGACAGAGGATATGCCATTGTTATAGGCGAATTTGGTACCACAGGGCAAAGTGATGTTGATAGAGAAGCATATACATACGATTATGCTCAAAAGGCTGCTGAAATAGGAGCATGCCCCATTTTGTGGGATAATGGATCGAATGTATCAAGCGCAGAAGAAGTCACAAATTTTGCAATTATGGATAGGAACAATCTGAAATGGTACTTTCCTAAAATAGCTGAAGCACTTATAGATGGTTACAAGTCTTCCGAGATATAATCGGTATTTCGCATATGATAGGAGTTAAAAAAAGAATAATATATTGAAATAATATTTCTATTATATCGGGATATTATTAACAGTTATATAAAAGGTGAAAGATACTCATCCATAATTTCGGAAACGTGTAAAAAACCTTTAGTTTACGGGCATTCCTTCATTGACGGTGTATATATTTTATGCTAAAATTACACCGTTTTTGAAGGTTATTTTTGTTTGGAGAAAGATATGTCTGCAATAATTGGGGCTAATAGTTTTTGGGGGAAGAGTTAATTCTGGCAGGGTACTTGAAATTCTAAAGAAAACCTTTTTCAGCGATGTTAGTAGTAAAAATAATAAATTATAACATTTGTATGAGCATATAATAAGGGTCAAATTTTTCGGTAGTTTCCGATTTATTAAAGCATTGTGCTTAATTGAATATTATAATTTTTATGTGGTGTTTTTATGATAGATATAAAGTCGTTTTTATTTGAAAACAAAGAAAAAAATGTAACTATAAAAGCATATATTTACTCCTTTTATTACCGTTATATAGTAAAACATACATCGTCTAAGAAGCTTGAAGACAAGCTGGGCATACGTGGCGAAGAAACTTCCTTTGAAGAAAGCAAAGATAAAATAGCATTAGCCAAATTATACGCTTTTCATATAAATCGTATAACTGAAAGGCTTCCATGGGAGGAGAAGTGTCTTGTAAGGGCACTTACCTTAAGAAGATTCCTGATGAAAAAGAATATCCCATGCACTATTTATCTGGGAGTTGCTTTAGAAAAAGATAAGATGGAAGCTCACGCCTGGCTTAGATGTGGAAATCTCTGGGCTTCCGGAGGAGACGGAGACGGATATACAACTGTTGCCAAGTTTGCAACGTATTAAGGAGTTTTAGTTTTTATGAATAATCAAAAGTTTTATTACACAATATATGGTCTTACTCTTGCTTCAGATTATGAATTTTCACAGTTTGTCAAGCTTGAAGAAGAGATTAATGAACCTGATATCGAGATCGTATATGGAGGGATACCGGATTTCATCGAGCCACAAATAAAAGAAGGCTATTATAAGGGAATTAAGGAAGATGAAATGTGGTTTTATAACAGTGCTGGGCTGTTTTACATTCATGACCGAAAAACCATTAACTTTATTGAATATAATAAAGGAACAATAGATGATGCAGCAGTATTTTTGCCAGGGCTATGTCTTGCCGTTTTGCTTTGGTACAGGAAAATGCTAATGATTCATGGGGCGTGTCTAAGAATAAATGACAAGACTATAATAGTAGCCGGGAACAGCGGCGCGGGTAAATCAACTCTTACAACAGAACTTATAAAAAGAGGCGCATTACTTATGGCTGATGATGTGACCGGAATAATTTTAGAAAACGGACAGTATATTTCATATCCTGCATTCCCGGCGCAAAAATTATGCGAAGATCAAGTCGAGAAAAATGGTTTAGATACAACAAGTTTAAAGCAGGTAAGATACGACCTTAATAAATTTGAAGTTTCCAGAGAAGATGATTTCTATGATAAGCCTGCTAAAGTGGATGCTCTTTTCAGAGTAGAAGTTCAGGATGTGCCTTCACTTACCAAAAGCGAGATAACAGGCTCTGAGAAATTAAAAATCATTACTGACTGTATTTTCATAAACTGGCTATTTAATGATACTTTCAAGTTTGAACCAGATGATATGCTCAGATGTATAGGACTTTCCAATCAAATTTCTGTTCATAAGATATGCAGGAATAAAGATCAGAATACGCTAAATGAAATTTTGGATTATATACAGAGTAATGTATAACGGAGTGAATTAAAATGTCAGCAATATGGGGGTGTATTGATTTATCAGGTAATGATATAGATATATTTATTCCTGATAAGATGAGTGAATGCACCAAAAAATATAAAATCGACCACAGGGAAAGACTTCTTAAAAAGAATGTTTATATGGAATGTGGGCTACAATATATAACTAAAGAATCCAGATATGAAAAGCTTCCTTTAGCATCTGAGGATATCTATTTTACGGCAGATGTACTTCTTGATAACAGAAAAGAACTGATTGAACAGACTTCATCGAATGAATCTGTAACTGATGGAGAACTGCTTTTTAAGGCCTGGAAGAAGTGGGGAGAGAATTTTGGAGATCATGTACTTGGGCTTTTTTCATTTGCAGTATATAACAAAGATAAAAATGAATTAAGGCTATATACAGACCATCTTTCCTCAAGGTGTATACATTATTATGTCGATGGGAGTAAAGTGTTTTTTTCAACGCTGACATCTTCTATTACGGATATTGTTCCCGGAATAAGTATCTGTGAAAAGTGGATGAGTGCTTCTTTGGCATTGGATTTTGCTTATTGCTTTTTATTTGACGGATTAACACCATTTGAAGGGGTCCACATACTTCCATACGGAACTGGCGTTATTTTTAAAAATGTTTCAGGACGTGTATTTGCAGAGCCTATTCGATACTATAATCCATTTGATTTGATCAAGGAGATGAAAAACTTTGATGATGAAAAATGCAAGGATCTTTTTAGAACGACCTTCTTTGAATGTGTTAAAAATGCAATAAGAACTGATGGTGAATGTGGGATATTGTTAAGTGGTGGCTTGGACTCTACTTCAGTAGGAAGTGTGGCTTCAGAATATCTTCAAAAAAGTAATAAAGATCTTTACTCATATACCTCAGTACCATTAAAAGAATATGTTGATGAATTTGGCGAAAAATGTGGCTATATGATAGATGATGAATCTAAGGATGTTCTAAGCTTTTGCAAACATTTTCCCAATATTAAGCCGACATTTTTGGCATGCGATGGTGAGAATTCATTGACACATGTAGAAGAGTTATGTGATTATCTCGAGTTGCCATTTAAGTCGCTTATAAACTATGTTTGGCTTCGTCAAAGCTATATAAAAGCCAAGGAGCAAGGCGTAAAAGTAATACTTAGCGGTGCTTATGGGAATGATACTATTTCATATGGAAATATGGAGAACACTCTTGGAAGACTAATAAGAGGTTTTCACTTTGTTGAAGCTTACAAGCAGTTTATGATCTACACCCAAAAAGAAGGAATCATTAAGAAAAAGTATGCAAGGCGATTTATAAGAGATTTATTTACTACTATAAAGAAAACGGATATATATTGCGATCAAAGAGGCTATAAAAGCGATCTGTTTAATAATTTAAATAATAAAAAAGTCTTAGAAAAGCAATTCATAGGAATGGGCGATACTATTAAGACAAGAAACACATATGCAAATTGTGTTTTCGCTACAGGAATGCTGCAATTAAGTGGTGTAATTAATACCAAAGACGGACTTTATCATGGTCTGTTTTTTAGGGATCCTACAATGGATAAAAGGATACTTGAATTATGTCTTAAGCTTCCGTATAAATGCTTTTCCTATGATGGGGTTGAAAGAAGACTTATAAGGGAATACCTTAAAGATTATGTGCCAGATGAAATAAGGCTAAATACAAGATTTAGGGGAAGACAAAGTGCTGATGCAGTCCTTCGTCTTGACAAGTATGGGGTTAATAATGATGGTAAGCTTTCAGATCTTGTTTCTGACAAACTAAGTAAATACTATGATCTTGCCAAAGTGAAATTAGAAATGGACGAACCAAACGATGAAGAGAACATAGACTGGAAAGGGAAAATCGTATCGACTAGCGTTTTTCTTGATAAAAACAGCTAAAAAAGAAGGAGAATAATTCTCCTTCTTAGATACGATATTATCCTATCATTATCTAGTGATAGGGCCACTAGCGTACTCTTCAGCTGGTAAACCATTGTGTGAGTAGTTAATAAAACCATCGTGATTTGTTACTGTACGACCGCCTTTAGCTGTTTCGGTGATCTCAAGAGACTCCATAACTGGTGCGTTCCAAACCTTCATTTCATATCCCTCCTTTTGAGTATTTGCGAAGCTTCGCTTCACATTCATTAGTATATAAGAGGCAATATTTTAAGTAAAGAAAATATACATAATTGTAAGAATTAGTTTAGAGGAATTTTTTATGACATCAAATACGATTGACAATCTGTTTATGCTATGCAGAGCTCACATGTATAGTAATGATAAAACAGAAAGTGAGAACGATAAATATGAACTGGATTTTGAAGAGCTTAAGGTCATGATCCAGGAGAATTCTTTATCTGCATTTTTGTATAAACCTGTAAAGGAATTCAATGACAAGAATGGAATAATCAGTCAGGAAGTAATTGCAGACTATGGCAGATATATACAGGCAGTAATGTTTAGAGAGTTATCTAAAAACTATGGTATAAAGAAACTCTGTAAAGAAGCTGAAAATAGAGGCATCAGACTGGTATTTTTTAAAGGCATTCTTTTGGCTGATCTGTATCCTCAATATGCAGAAAGGACAAGTTCAGATAGTGATATCCTTGTAGATGACAAAGATAAAGAAGCTGCTGAGAAGCTTTTGGTAGAACTGGGTTATGAAAAAAACTTGGAACATTCAAAGAATCATGTTCAGGTTTACAGTAATAACGTCCTTGACCATGTTGTTGAACTTCATACAAGGCTCTGGGAGGATTACACAGGCCCTAGAATAGATATTCTTGATAAAATGGAGCTTAGCTGCCTGCAAACCGATATAAGGACGATGGCATGCGGTATAGAAGTTAATACTCTTGGATATGAAAAGCATCTGGTATATCAATTATTTCATATCATAAAGCACTTTAGTCTGGATGGTATTGGTATAAGATATCTTATAGACACGACTCTTTTTGTGAACAGGTATTGTGAAGATATAGATTTTGACCTTTTTTGGAAGCATATAGAATTACTTGGATATACAAAGTTTGTGGAAGCTTTTTTCCAAATTTGTGTTAAAGAACTTAAAATGACAGATAAGGTTTTTGAAAACCATGCTTATATGCTTGATCATAGTGTAGACGATCTTAAAATGGACCTTCTAAAAGTCGGAATAACTAAAGATAAAGATGCCGGATGGCAGATCATGGGAGCAATGGAAGGATACTTTACTGGTGAAGCCAAGGCTCCAAAAACTGAAATAAAGAGAAAACTTTCAATGGTATTTCCATCACTGGATGCTTTACCAAAAACATATATTTATGCCCGAAGGTATCCTATATTACTTCCATTTGCATGGGTTCATAGAGCTATAAAATTCATTATAAGAAGGAATGGTCATAAGGAAGCTTTTTATAGTGTAAGTGAGAAGATTGATGTTGGAGAGAGAAGAATCCATCTTATGGATGAGCTTGGGCTTATGAGAAATGATTAAAAATAAGCAGCCACAATATTTGTAGCTGCTTATTTTTTTACTATTGGTAATAGAAAACCTGCAAGTGCATAAGTAATTGGATTTATGGACTTCATAAATCTAGCATTTTTCCCAGTATATGCTTTTAGATATTTGCCTTTCTTCCAATTTGGAAAGGTATTCTGAAGCTTATTCCAGTTGGCAGATATTGCCTTTTTTCGATCTGATGAATCCTTTATCCTGGACATTCTTGATAAGGAACTGCAAAGAAGAATCCTCGTGTACAAGAATTCAAGAGAATCCTTATATTCTTCCATAAAGCCCTTATCTACATAAAATGCGTATATATCGTCAAGTATATCGAATATCTGCATTGTTTTTAATGTCTGATAATTATTGATTGATGTACCCCTTTGAACATAATGAACAAAGGCATCATCTACATATTCAATTTTTCCAAGGAATGGCACTATTTTACAATAAAAGTTTACATCCTCGTATATAAGTCCTTTAGGAAAAGTAACACCTGTTCCTAAAAGCCATGAAGTTTTATATATCTTGTTCCAAACAACGGATCTGCCATTCATGATAAGATCTTTCTTATCATAGATATGGCGGCCTATTTCGGTATCCTCGTTGTCATCATAAGTGTGATGAAGATTACACTCTACAATGTCTGCAGAGCATTCTACTGCGCGCTTAAACATTACTTCGTACATCTGTAAGTCTACGTAATCATCCGAATCTACAAATCCAACATATTCTCCGTGTATATATGGAAAAGCATAGTTTCTGGCATCAGACAGTCCACCATTTTCTTTATTTAAAATGATGATCCTTGAATCCTTTTTTGCATATTTTTCAAGAATTTCAAGGGATCTATCTGTGGAACCATCATTAACTGCTAAAATCTCTATTTCATTAAGTGTTTGAGATGTTAATGAATCGAGACATTTTTCAAGATAAGTTTCAACATTGTAGATAGGGACTATTATGCTGACATTAACTTTTGTATTCTTCATAATAGTATTATCCCGCCTAGATTAAGTTAAAGATATAAAGTTTGCCTCCTCGAGCTGGGAAAGGAACTGCTCTGTTCCGCTAAGACAAGTTTCCTCATCTACATCATAGATTGTAAGAAGCTTTGCTACGAGTTCCCCAACAGTTGTTTCAGTCTGGATATTATCCCAGATATCAGCAGCTGTTCCTCTTAAAAGGAAGTATTTACCACTTTCAAAATCAATCATGACCTTGTCTCCGGCCATATCAGTAACATCGATCTTTTTGATCATTTTAATTTTTGAATCTTTGTTCATTACTAACCCCATTATTCTAAATATTTTTTCCATACCAGTTGTATTTTCTGCCGAATCAATATTATATTATAGACAAAGAAATATCAAGTTAAATTTATTTAATTGTGGGTGTTATGATGGATAAGAATAAGGAACTACTGGTCAGGCATTTCATAGGGCTGCAAGGATATGCCCTTAATAATGCCAGACCGGGAATCTCTTACAACGATTGTGATTGGGAAACACTGATATCATTAGGGTGGATGAATAAGTGTGGGGCACTTTTTAATAATGCAGTAAATAAGGATCCTGAATATTTCAATGTTGAAAAGAGTCTTATGGATAAATGGAACAGAATGGTCAAGAAAGAGTTTATTTATTCATACAATAAGTTTTCTGAGTTTAAGAAAGTAATAACATGTTTTAACCGTGAAGGTATACAAGCGATTGTTTTAAAGGGATATGTACTAGCTGTTTTGTATCCCGATATATTCTCGCGCTATAGCAGTGACCTTGATGTTAAATTTGCCCCTCGTGATAAAGACAGGGTTCATGAAATATTAACAAAAGAACTGGGCTTTGGTTATAACGAAGCTGATAGCAAGAACAATGTACAGCTATATTCAAATGATAATCTTTCAATAGAAGCACATTATACCTTGTGGGAAGACTATCATGGAGATAATATAGATGTGCTTCTTAAAGAAAAGCTTGATGATGCTGATACACTTATACAGGTTACGATATCAGATGATATTTCAGTCTGGACTCTTGGTCCTACGGAGCATCTCATTTTACAGATGTTTCATATAATCAAACACTATATTGTTGAGGGAATTGAGAGCAGATATTTTACAGATATAGCTCTGTTTATCAACAGATATAAGGATAGTATTGATTTTAACAGATTTTTCAGAGTATTCAGGCAGATGAAATTCGATAATTTCTGTGCAGTTTATTTGACTAAGTGCATAGAATATTTTGGGATGGACGAAAGTGTTCTTTCTAAGGAAGATAGAGTATATCCCGAAGATGATATGGAATTTCTAAGTGACATAGTTTTCGTTGGCAAAAGAGATCTTTCTGACAAGTCCAGTTATAGCCTTTTAGGGATTCTTTCTCCATATGTAAATGGCAAAAAAGAAACAGGTGAGAAAAAAGGAAGCAGAGTACTTCAGGCTCTTTTTCCATCTGTAAATGATATAGATGATAAGTATTCATACTGTAAGAAATTCCATTTTTTGCTACCTATTGCCTGGGTGCACAGGGCAATCCGGACTATATATTTTAAGCTTACAAAAGGAAGCGAGGTATATGGAGTCAAGGACAAAATAAAAGGATCTGAATACAGGATCCGTATGATGAAAAATTCAAAAATTCTTTAATGTGTTTAAGGAGATTTACGAAAGTGAATCTGGTTACAGTAATTGTACCTGCATATAATAGCAGCAGGACTATAGAAAGATGCATACGATCTTTATTAAAGCAGACGTATTCTCACAAAGAAATAATCATAGTTGATGATGGCTCAACTGATAATACTCCTTTTATTTGCCATAAATATATGGAGTCTTTTGATATTAAATATTATTCTGCTCCTCATGGGGGAGTTTCAGCAATAAGAAATCTTGGTCTTGAGAAGGCAAACGGAGAATATGTAATGTTTGTCGATGCAGATGACTATGTCAAAAAAAACTTTATTGAAAAGATGGTATCTGCATTAGAAACGGCTAAGTGCGATATGTGTATATGCAGCTATCTTAGAGTTGTATATAACGATTGTTATCCTATCAAAGAGTTCCAAAAAGGCGGAATTGTTTCAAGGAATAAGTATCTTATAGATACGCTTAAAGATCCGGGCCATCATTATTTTGGCGTAATATGGAATAAGATATTTAAGACTGACATTATAAGAAATAACAATATCAGATTTAGTAAAGATATTACACTTGGGGAAGATTTTGTTTTTTCACTTGAGTATTTAAGATATGCTAAAAAAGTAAATGTAATAGAAGATAAGCTTATTTATTACTGTTATCAGGATGTTAATACTCTTTCCAGGATCAAAGAAAAGAAAATAAGTGACTGCGAAAAAGAAATGGATAATCGCAATCTTATTTATAAGACCTATGTTGATGTTATGAAAAATACAGGCCTTTTTAGTAAATATCAAAAACAGATAAATAGATACTGGATATTTTTTTATCTTAGACAAAAATATGATCTTATATTCAAATACAAGTGGAGTAAAGAAGAAAAAACGCTTTGGCTTAAAGAAATATCAGATAATAAAAATGTGATAGAAGCTTTAAAGAAATATAAAAAGTCTGA
The DNA here is from genome assembly GCF_024699075.1 of Butyrivibrio sp. The sequence goes on along the minus strand of NZ_JAILQF010000321.1, from coordinate 24,704 downwards.
GATCACAACACAGTATGCCTGTTATATTGTGACTCAGACAACCAAAAATATCATAAAAGAAGTTATAAAGATCATTAAGAACTAGATTTGGAAATGGGAAGTGTGATGGTAAAAGTTGTACCATGATCATTTCCTTTTTTTGATTTACATGTAATCTCTCCTAAATGGATTTCGACAATCTTTTTGCAAATGGAAAGACCTAGTCCTGCGCCTGATTTATGAGCCGGAGTTCTGGATGCATCGCCGGTGAAAGTCCTGTCAAAAATCTTGTCAATATTTGATGCATCTATTCCTGTGCCGTTATCAGTAACACTTATAATTACATGTGAATTGTTATCATCTGTTTTAGCGCTAAGAGTTATCGTTCCGTCGTCTTTAATATATCTAAGAGCATTGTCAAAAAGGTTGTTTAAAACTCTGTCAAAATAATTAGTATCGATATTTACAAGATATTCAAAGCTAATAGGTACATCAAGTTCAAGATTAACATTTTTAAATTTATGATCAGCCTGACTTGTAAAAAAGAAATCTTCAAGATAATTACCACAAGGAAGAGGAACTGGCTTTACTATAGAACTGTTTGATGATAATTTGGACAGAAGAAATATTTCGTCTATCATGTATTCCAGCGAAGCAGCCTTTTTGTCTATTAGATTATATAGATCATTACGGCTTACAGGATCTATATTTGGTGTTTCTTCCAGGTATTCGATAGCACTTCTTATCGCTGCAATTGGAGAACGCAGATCATGAGAAATGTTCGAAAAATACTCGCTTTGCCTTTTGTTGATATTTCCAAGCTTCAAATTGGATTCATAAAGGCCTTTTGATAGTTCTTCAACATCAAGAGATGGCGTATCATATTTTTTCTTAGAATAATCGTTCATTTTATATACCCTATCTTGGAATTATAAATTTGTAGCCTTTTCCATATGCTGTTTCTATACAGTTAACAAGGCCTTCATAGCTTTCAAGCTTCTTTCTGAGGCGACTTGCGACAACCATTATAGTTCTTCTATCGCTCTCCTGGTAAATACCCCAGATTTTCTTACCGATTGTCTCGAATGGAATAACTGTACCGGGATTTTGTACCAACAATAGAAGCAGCTCATATTCTCTGTTAGCAAGAATGATTTCTTCTTCATCATTATAGATTACTTTGTGGTCTAAAAGCTTGATTTGAAGGGGTGGATATGTTATTGTATTAGCTGCTTTTGTTGTGTTTTTCTTTTTGATTTGAAGCCCTATCCTGGCTGATAGTTCCTTAAGGCTATAGGGTTTTACCATATAGTCATCAGCGCCGGACATGAGCCCTTCAACGCGGTTATCTTCTGATGCCAGCCCGGATAAAAGGATAATTGGGGCATCAGAATATCGTTTGATGACATTGATGGCACTAAGGCCGTCTGTTCCGGGCATCATAATATCAAGGACGATGCAATCCGGATGAATTTGCTTAAGAGCAGAAATGGCATCATCGGCGGTCTGAAAGGTATGTACTACATATCCTTCATCTAAAAGATGATTTCTATTTATCTCTAAAATATCCCTGTCATCGTCAATAAGCATTAAAACCATGGTATACCTCACTATGAATTGGTTTTTATAAGATTATATACCATCCGTTGGAGGATTTGAATGGAATTATTTGGGGGAAAAATTAATAGAGCAGCCGATTATGCGGAAGCTAATTTCAAACTAATGTGGACTGCTTTTTCTGATAAGGACAGAGGGGTGATCCTTACAGGAATGAAAGAAATATCAGACGATATTAAAACTGTTGTCAGAGACACTTATATTGCCGATGCGAATCCTATATACTGGCTTGAATTTCCGATGATCGGAGAGGCATATATGGATCTGAGCATAGGATATTATTCTGACGAATTACCTGAGAATATACATATAGTTTCTGATAGCTTAAAAGATAAAGAGAGACTATTTGAACATGCGCTGAAATTGCTTAAAGAAGATGATAAACATAATGAGGTTTGTCTTGAGTTTGATGTATCAGCAGGTGAAACAAAATGTCCCTCATATGGATTTGTTCCATATATGGAAGATGATTTTACAGTTCCTGAAAACAGGGACAGGATAAAAGATTTTTTTACATTAATTCACAAGGAAGACAGAATTCAAGGAGCCATTGAAGTCTATACTAAAGCCCCGGATTATTGGAAACCATATTATCAGGGAATATCAGAGATTCGTCAGGATGCGCCAATAAGAGTCACATGGCTACTGGGTGATGAATGTAAAAAAATATATAATGAAAATCCTGAAAAGTTTCAGATAGATCTAGAGCGCGTGGGAGTAAAGGATACAGATGATTCTGCGATAGAACAGATGCTCGAAGTTTTAAGTCTTGAAGGGAACGTTGAATTTCAGCTGGATTTGTTTGAAGACGGCTCTGTTATGCCCAATATTGGGCTGTGTGTGATTACTGATTATAAGCAGGAACCCGATACTATTTTGAAAAATTACGAGGATTATATAAAGCTTGGATTAAAATGGGGAATTGCTGATGACAGGTATAAATGTATTACCCCTGAAAATAAGGTTATTGTAATACCATATTATGATGACGATAAAGGAATGATCCATAAAAGAATATCAATGGGACTGAGTATATTGAAATTCAAGTGGTCTAAAAACAGACTTATGCCACTTAAGGGATATTGCTTTATGAAAAGTAGTACATCAACCAGGTAAGAAATATATGTTTTATAAAGCGGAGGAATGAGGTTAAGTATTAATGGGGAAATTAAAACAGTATTACAAAAAGTATAAGAGTCAAAAGGCACGGGGAAGAGATTATTTTAAATGGCTCTATACCTATACCAAACCATATCTTGGACGAATTATTGCTCTAATGATCGTGAGTGTATTATGGACATATATAGGTATTGAATATTCCATAGTGTCACAAAAGATTATAGATATGGCCGGAAATGGGCATATCACGAAAAGCGCAATTATTGTTTTTATGGTGCTTATTATAATAATGCTTGTTGGACAGGCTTTTGAAGATTTGTTTGCAGCATTACTCAATGAAAAGTATAGTTTTGGTATACGTAAGCAGGTATATGATAAGATAATACGTTCAGTATGGCTTGGAACCCAGAAATTCCACACCGGGGATATGATGACCCGAATGACGTCAGATGCGGGTAATATTGCCAATGGAATGGTAAGGGTAATACCTAATATTATAGTGTTCTTGATAGAACTTATTCTTGTTTTTTCCACTTTATATACCAGTTCAAAGCTGCTGGCAGTGACAGCTTTATTCCTGACGCCAATTGGAATTGTTCTTGCTTATGCTCTTGGAAGAAAGCTTAAGAAGTATCAGATTAAAGTACAGGAATCTGAGACAGCATACAGATCATTTATTCAAGAAAGCCTGGCTAATATACTTGTTGTTAAGGCTTTCTCAGGTGAGGACAGATTTTCAGATGAACTTACGAATCTTCGTAATAGCAGATTTAATTGGGTATGGAAAAAGAGTAAGCTCTCAGCCGCATCTAACCTTGTAATGTCGGGAACATTTCAGCTTGGATATATGTTTGCATTTATTTATGCAGCGGGACAGATTTCAAGAGGAGAGATTACGTTTGGAACAATGACGTTATTTCTAACTCTTTTTGGAAGGATTCAGGCTCCTATAGCTTCTCTTATGAGAGAACTTCCCGGAGTTGTATCTATATTTGCATCTGCCGGAAGAGTCATGGACATTCAGGAAATTCCATTAGAAGACAGATTCACAGATAGAGATATTAAGGGAACAATTGGAGTTAAAGTAAATAATCTTTCATTTGCTTATGATAAAGATTTTATATTCTCTGATATCAGTTTTGATATAAAACCAGGAGATTTTGTTGGCATAGTTGGAAAATCAGGTATTGGTAAGACTACACTTATAAGGCTTCTTATGAATTTCATAACTCCTTCCAGTGGGGATGTATACTATTACGATACTTTGGGAAGCAAGATGCAATTAAGCGCCACAGTAAGAGAGTTTGTTTCATACGTTCCTCAAGGTAATACCCTCTTTTCAGGAACTATAAGAAAAAATATCCAGATAGGAAAAGAAGATGCCACTGACGAAGAAATATGGGAAGCACTTGATATGGCAGTGTGCAGAGAATTTGTTGAAAAGCTTCCAAATGGTCTTGATACAGTGATTGGAGAAAAAGGCGTTGGCGTATCTGAGGGACAGGCACAAAGACTTGGGCTTGCCAGAGCACTTATAAGAAAGTCTGAATTTGTTGTACTTGACGAGGCAACTTCAGCACTTGATGAGGACACAGAAAGTCTGTTGCTTAAACGTCTGTCAGAATTGACACCAAAACCGACATGTATACTAATTACACATAGAAAGAGCGTTCTGGACTACTGTAATAGAGAGTTCGTATTAGAAGACGGAAGCATTAAGGTGAAAGAAATTGGTTAAGTTAAGGATTGCTGATTTTGTAATAGATTATTATGGCAGATCAGAGTATCTGCATGAAAGATTTAATGAATTCCTTTATGAAGGAAATGATAAGCCGGATATGACTTTAAGAGTAATTGAAAGAAGTCCATTATTTATCAGGTATCTTTTTGATAAGGGTACATCGATCGGAGAATTTTCATTTTATAAAGATGGGAATGATATCCAGCATTTTTATCCTGGTAAACATCATTTTGCAGTCAGACTTATAAAGGGAAAAGATAATTATCGTACAACAGAAATATATATATGCGATAAGCTTAATAGTAAGGCATCCAGAAAAGTTGGGCAAAAGAATTATATAGAGATGGTTAAAGGTCTCGTATTTAATTCTTTGCAGCAGATATTCTATAACAGAATTTTATTTGAAAATGCAATGTCTATACACTCGGCTTCTGTTATTTACAATAATAAAGCAGTTATTTTTTCTGCATCATCAGGTACTGGTAAGAGCACTCAGGCAGGTCTGTGGGAGAAAGAACTGGGGTGTGAAGTTCTTGATGGAGATGTTACAGTATGCCGTGAAAAAAATGGAAAACTGTATGTTTACGGCCTCCCATGGTGCGGATCCTCAGGGAAATACTTAAACAAGGAAGTTGAACTTGGAGCAATTGTATTTCTTGCACAAGCAAAGGACAACTCTGTAAGGATTCCTGATATACGTGAAAAGATAAGCTATGTTTTTTCATCAACATTTTCTGAATCCCTGAGCGAAGAAATGGCACAAAAGGTCGCTGAAGTTACTCAGATTATTGTTGAGAAAGCATCTATATTTGAATACTCTTGTAACATGGATACAGAAGCTGTATATGTACTTAAAGATGCAGTTTTTAATGCATTTTGAACTATATTATCCTGTTAAAATTGTACATTATTTTATATTATGCAAAATGATACAAAATTGTAAGAATTCACCAATACTTTGTGAAACACTCAAATACAGATAAATACAGGTTTTAACAAAGATTGGCAACGAAAAATTTTTCTTGAATAATGAATTGTTTGTTGATAATATAATACAGGTTATAAATAATTTGGAAAGGGGAGAGTGAGTATGAAAAAGGCTTATGTTAAACCTGAACTTAAGACATCAATGAAAGGTACACTTGAAGGTGTATATGCATGTCCTGACTATTCCACAAGCAGTAATAAGAATAATTGTGGTTGGGATCCATGCTATGATCCTTGTAAGCCAAAGCGGGATTGTGGATATTCAATGTACATTTGTTGGTAATCACTTAAACTGATTATTGCAAAACGTATATGGTGGCAGGAAACTGTCACCATATGTAATTTTTGAAAAGGGGTTTTTATGAGATTTAATACTGAATTCTCAGTATGTGAGGTGTCGGGACAGTCATTTTTAGTACCTACAGGATCTAAACTAATGGATGTTGATAAAATGATGGATCTTAATGATACAGCATTATTTATAATAAATTCACTAAAAGAAAAAGCCCAGTCGTTTGATGAGCTTTTAGTATCTATAATGGATGAATATGAAATAGATATGCAGACAGCATCAGCTGATCTTAGTGAATTTATAGAATCAGCTAAAATGGCAGGTGTTGTCTTATCATGATGGAGCAATCCGGTAATCGTGATGAGATGATCCACACAGATGCATGGATGCCTATATATTTAAAAGGACTTGAAGATGGGAAGAAAGTTAAATTAACCCCTTTTGGTTTTAGTATGTATCCTGTACTTGTAGGTGGGCGAGACAGTCTTATTCTTCATAAGATAGACAGAGATTTAAGAAGAGGAGACATATGCCTTTATAGAAGAGATAACGGTATATATGTAACGCATTCAGTACATCATGTTGATAAAATGGGGATTTATCTTCTGGGTGAGAGCCAAACGGTTATTGAGGGGCCTCTTAGCATGGATCACATGCTTGCTGTTGCTGAAGGTTTTATAAGGAAAGGCAAATTATATTCATGTTCAAATGCAAAGTATATATTTTTGCATGAAATATGGATGGTGCTCAGACCTTTTCGGCCTTTACTAATTAAAATTTACAGGAAGGTTATGAAGTACTGATGTAATCTGACTTGTAATAATTAATAATTTTTGTCCTTTTAAAATACTATAAATTATTTAATTATACTAAAAGTATAAAATTTAGCGTATGAACCACTAATAAACGAAAAAAGTTATTGATTTTATGATTTATTTTTGGTATTATCGATACTGATTTATCATAATGTTCTATTGAGGTTAAGGGGAAAAAGGGAGAGAAAAATATGAGAAAGTTGCTACTGGTGGCATCTTCCGGGGGACATATGGAAGAATTGACCAGACTTAAAAGTATCACAGAAAGATACGATTGTTGTTGGGTAACTGAAAAGAATGATTTTCAGAAATATGGAAAGGCTGAGGAAATACAGTATTATGTTCCTCAGATCAATCGAAGGGAATTTCTGTTTCCTTTGAAATTTATCATTTTACTTTTTCAGACAGTTTATATTTTATTCAAAGAGAAGCCGGAGGTTGTTATTTCCACAGGTGCTCTGATATCATATCCATTTTGCCGACTTGCTAAGATGATGGGGAAGAAAGTTATTTTTATTGAGTCTTTTGCCAGAGTCAATGAACTATCTCTTACCGGTAAGTTATTGTACAAGCATGTTAATACATTTATTGTTCAATGGTCGGAAATAGCGGAGAAATATGATAGAGCTATTGTGGGAGGCGGTATATTTTGATCTTTGTTACTGTTGGAACTCAGAAGTTCCAGATGAACAGGCTTATGAAGCAGGTTGAAATGCTTGCTGCTATGATGCCTGAAGAAGAATTTGTTATACAGTATGGGCATTGTACATACATTCCCAAGAATTGCAAAACATTTATGTTTATGGATCGTCCGCAGTTTGAAGAATGCATTGATAGGTGTCGACTCTTAATATCGCATGGCGGAGTTGGAACTATAATGGCGGGCTTAAGAAAGCATAAACCGGTAATAGTTGTACCAAGGCTTCAGAAATATGGCGAGCATGTTGATGATCATCAGATTGAGGCTGCACAAGCACTTAAGCATAATAAGTGTCTTCTTATCTGTATGAATATAGAATATCTTAAATATATGGTTGATAATATTGATAATTATGACTTTAAACCATATATTGAACCTGAGCGAAAGGTCGAAGATATAGTTATACACTGTATAGAAGACAATGCTTCATATTCTGATAAGCATTTGCTCCATGGTCTTTTTAGTAAGAACGATAAGTATGCTAAGAAGTCAGCATCTTCACGCAATAGTCTTATATGAATACAAATATATTTAATGCATTAGATTATTACAATAAAAATATAGTTTGTTTTTGAACTATAACCTGGCATCCATTGGGGATGCCAGGTTTTTTTCTGAACAGGTTATTGGCGGTTTGCATCACAAACTATAACACGTGTTTTTATTAATATGAAACAAGTTCTTTCTCAATTATCTGTTTAGTGCAGTTATCATTTTCTACATTGATGATACAGATTCCAGTTCACTTTCCTTATTCAGGATTGACTCAACCTTTTCTCTATTAGCAAATAAAGTACACCCGCCTGCATGTTCATCTATTAAGAGGCCCTGACTTTGAACCTGATAGAACAAAGGAGATTTTAAAGCTTCTCTTAGAGAAGTATCTGCTACATTTATATCAGAGTATGGAGAGAAGGGACATGGTTCCGCACCTCCATGTGAGTTTATATGGAAGAAACCTCTGCCTGCAGCAACACAGCCTCCAGAACTCTTTTCATCACCAGGAAATGCTATATAAAGCATCTCAGGATGTTCATCTCTAAGGCGAGAAATATTTTCTGCCATTATAATGCGTTCAGCTTCCATAGGGGCAAGATCAGTGCTATCTTCAGTTACAGGAACGAATTCTACGTATATAACAGCCTTACAACCAAGCTTTGATAAGTTATTTATAAACTCTTCGGAATATACCTCTTTCATATTCTGAGTTGTTACAGTTACTGAAACTCCAAAGATAAGACCATTATCATGAAGACTGTTCATAGATTCAAGAACCTTGTCATAGACGCCTTCTCCGCGTCTTAGATCAGTCTTTTTTTTATCACCTTCAATGCTGATAATTGGAATCATGTTTCTGTGCTTGTCAAAAAGTTCCAGGAACTTATCTTTAATAAAGAATCCATTTGTAAATATAGGGAACATTATGTTTTCGTGTTTTGCAGCTTCCTGCATAACATCCCATCTAAGTAGGGGTTCTCCTCCGGCAAGAAGAATAAAGCTGATTCCAAGATCGTCAGCTTCATCAAAAATCTCACCCCATTGTTCTTTGGTCAACTGATCTACAGGAGCCTCATCATTACAGGCGTTGCTGGATCTTGAATAGCATCCTGCACAGTGAAGGTTACAGCTACTTGTAATACTTGATATAAGGAAAGGAGGAATATGTTCGCCTTCATCTTCCCTTTTTCTTCTGAAATCTGAAGCTTTTTTTGATGCCAATGCAAATTTTGCCATAAAAAGAGATTCTTTCGGATTGGAAAGAGTTGCTCTGATAGCATCATTTACTACTCTTTTGACGCCATTAGTCATGTACTGCTGAATATCAAATTCTTTCTCTGTTTTTGCCATAATAATCTCCATTCCCACATATAAGATTGCAATAAATATAATTGCATAAAATATTATAAGCAAGAAATACATTTAAATCAATAAATAAAATATAAATAAAAATAGAAGCCATTCTTTATGAATTACTAAAAAGGTATCAGAACAATTTTTGATAAAAGAATTACTACTGCAGCTTCAAAGAAAAGCAAAATAGCTGAAATTATTGACGACAAGTGTTATTCTAATATGGTAGCATAATTAGATTAAAGGACAGGTATAATAATGGGTATTTTTTCCGGTAAAAAGGTAACACTGGTATTGTCAGGCGGAGGAGCAAAAGGTGCTTATCAGATAGGAATGTTTAAAGCGCTTGAAGAGGAAGGACTTGATAAAAAGAACCTAACTCTTGCAGGAACATCAATAGGAGCGCTTAACTCTCTTATATACGCGGTAAGAGACAAAGAAGCTATAGGTGAGCTTCTAAAAGTGTTTAGGGATGCTTTAAATAGTGAAATGTCAGATCCGTATATAAAAGAGAGAATGAAGCTAATAGAGGCTGCCAAGCAGGATGTCATTGATGGAAAAGTCTCTTTAGAAGAATACTTATATTCAAGAAGATACTATCAGATGGATAATCGTTATATGATAGAAGCAATGCGAAAAATATGTCCGGATGATTTTGTTGTGAATAATGAAGTTCCGGTAACTGTATGTGCATATTCTTTGACCAAGGAGAAACCGGAGTATTTTAAGCTTAATGGACTTAAACCAGAAGATCAGAGGCTTCTGGCAATTGCAAGTGGAAGCATATCTTTTTTGTCTCCAGCAATTTATTATGATAAAGACGTGTATCTTGATGGCGGTTGTATCCCAGAGATATGCAGGAACCCGGCCCCTGAAGATAAAATACCAGTTGGTTGTGTAAACGATATAGAATGTGATTATTTTATGATCAGCTATTTAAAGCCGGAAGATAAGGTGGAGATTCCGAAACTCTGTGAAGGTGCTAAAATTATAGAAATACGTCCTTCAAGGCCTCTTGAAAAAGTCAAGGACACAGGAACGCTGGATTTTTCTGAAGAATCGCTTAAGTGGAGAGAGAATCTCGGATATAATGAAACAAAAGAAGTGCTGAAAGCTTTCAAATAATTATAGAAAGCAAATATACAGGTAATTAAAGTGTCAGAAAGAAATCTTGAATACATAATTACACATGATGATGAAGGTAAGCTGGTCAAAGAGATACTTAAAGACCAGCTTCATTTATCGCGCCGTGAGATAAGCCATTTGAAAGGATTTGATGATGGCATACTTATAAATGGTGGTCATGTTAACGTAATTTATAAGGTATCATCCGGCGAAATCTTACATGTTACTATCCATGAAAATATAGAAAATTCATCTGAAATAGTACCCATGGAAGGGCCTCTTAATATAGTCTATGAAGACGAGGACATAATTGTAGTTAATAAATCTGCAGGCCTCTTAGTTCACCCGCTTAAAGGCCATTTTACATCTACTCTTTCCAACCATATCGCATGGCATTTTAAGCAAAATGGCGAAACACATGTCATAAGACCTGTAGGAAGGCTAGATAGGGAGACATCAGGACTTATAGTTTTTGGCAAAAACAGATTTTCAGCCAATAGCCTTAATGATCAGAGTATAAATGGAGTAAAGGTTAAAGAGTATCTGGCCCTTTGTAGCGGCTTTTTTGATAATAAAGAAGGAAGTATTGATAGCCCAATAGGGCTTGCGCCCGGAGTCAAGATGGTAAGAACAATTCGAGAAGATGGAGATCCTGCTCTTACCTATTATGAAGTTATTGAGCAAAAAAATGGTTTTGCACTTGTAAAACTTCGTCTTGAAACCGGAAGAACTCATCAAATAAGAGTACATATGAGATCAATTGGGCATGCACTTCTTGGAGATGGTTTATATGGAAGTGATCTTCAAGACTGGTATGGGATGGAAAGAGTAGCCCTTCATTCATCTCATATGGAGATCATTCACCCTGTTACAGGTCAAAAACTCTTATTTGATGCAGCTATTCCAAATGATATGAAGGAAACATTACATAAAAACAGCAGTACTAGTGACAGACAATGATCACGCCAATAAGTATCATTGTCTGTGAAAAGCAGTTTGTAAGCTGTTCTATCCAGTTATTTTTAACATCTTTTTTATCATGCTTTTTGAAAAAAACGGTCATAGCACAAAGTCCTAATATTCCCATAATAAAGAATATAATTGCCGGGAAAGAAATGAAAGCATAAAGTAAAACCTTCCAATCTACTAATATCCCATTAATGAGTATTGATAAAATCATAATAATAAAGCCAACAGGCATTAGGACTATAAATAGCGGCCTATTTAAAAAGTATACATTTTTATGTATTGTCGCAAGAAAAAGCTTCCACAAAACCTTGCATATCCCTCCTGATATGGTCAAAACCGCTCCGACCGTAAATAAGTGATCATTAAAAGAAGCCCCAATAATAATGCAGCTTATTCCGAATAAAATGACAGGAATAGCATCTACCAGAGCAAGAGATAAAGTAAAATCTTTATACTCATTTTCTGAAGAATAAATTCGTGATTGATTCATGATCAATAATCCTTTAATCTATAAAAATTATTATGTAAGAATGTAGCAATATAGAAGACCCAGGCTTTGAAAAAACAATAAAGCTGCAGATCTAAAGTAAACCTGGTAAGTTTTTATTACTTGCCAGATAGATGATACAAAGGAATAAAAGGGAAAAGAATCGGAGTTTTATTAACGTAGTCTTTGTATTCATCCTTATCTCCGTAATTCTTGTTCTGCTTTATTTCAAGCCTCTTGGCACTGTCTATCATTACATAAACTATTATGACATATCCTATCAGAGCAAAAATAAACTGACCTGGATTTGCATAAGCAGTAAAACCTTCTACAAAGACCCCGGTCCAAAAAAGAATCTCGCCAAGATAATTAGGGCATCTTACAATTTTATATAGGCCCTTAGTTGCAACCATGTCGACACGGATCTTTTTCTGATTGCTCTTTTGAAGATCAGCAAGAGTTTCCAAAATGATACCAATTAAAGAAATAGCGCATCCTACATAGATAACAGCATTATCATCTGTCATATTATCAATCCTGAAGAAAAGCGGAGAGGTCTGAAGAACATATAAAAGTGACATACCAATCCACATTGCGCATTTTACAGGTAATGACAAAGAAGTGATATTTGCAGAAGCATCTTTTAAAACCTTCTTATAAATACCGTTTTTATATTCTCTGTATATAAGAAAACCCGCAAGGCGCAAACCATATATTATCATTACTAAAGATCCGAGAACTATACCCATTGTTGAGTAGTTGCTAAATCCCATGATCAAAAGGCAAGCTCCTATTGCGGCAACTGAAAGTCCATATCCAACGGACATAAAATAGACAAACTTGTAAAAACCTACACTACTAAAGATAAGAGCAACAATAAATAAAATAAGTAATCCCTGAATATTCATATTATGAAAAAGACTCCTTTATAAATTTTGAAAAACTTTTTTGGCCATACTTTACATCGCCCACGAGATTTCCGGTCAAAGTAAATTTACTGAACTTTATAATATCTGCTTTTCCTGTCTTTTTTATACTATTGATAAATATGAGAATATCAAATAAAAAAGCAGGTGCTCTTTTTATGACACAAGGTTTTCCTGCGCTTTCAAAGCACATTTGAGCAATTTCATCATAGTTATAAGTTTCAGTTCCGCCGATGGAAATAGTTTTATTTTTTTCATCAAGGTGATCAGCGATATATTCTGCAAAGTCTTCTGTGGCTATTACATTTGCAACACCCGGTTTTCCTGAAAGAAGGTTTATAGCTCCTTTATCAACCATAGGCTTTAAAACATTGACAATATCATAAAAATAACCTGTTGGCCTGTAAATTATGTAATCAAGGGAGCTTTCTTTAAGCGCCTTTTCGAATTTTGCTTTTGCATCGAGAAGAGGAATCTCAGGATGCTCATCAGCGTGAATAACTGAAATATATATGAATTTACCAACTCCAGACTTTTTAGCCTCATTAAGGAGATTAAGGTTTCCATTTAAGTCAATATCGTAACTTGTAACTGCTTTAGATGCTTTGGTAAGTCCGACTGTTGAAATAACCATATCGGCTCCATCTAAAAGCCCGCCGAGCATACCTTTTTTGGTAACATCACAGGATTTAAAAGTAACCTTGCCATTACCTGTTAGATCAATTGGCCTTTCATTAAGATCAAGGGCGATAATTTCATTTCCTTTGGATTCAAGTGCTTTTAGAATGTCTCCGCCCAAATGTCCGTAAGCACCTGCTAAAACAATTTTCATGAAGAAACCTCCTAAAAAATTTATGAAAGAGCAGCTTTTATAATGTCCATATTTATAAGCTTATTAGAAAAACACAGAAGAATATTTTCCGATATGAATGCATCCGCACCTTCCTTGCCGAATTTGGCATATATTCTGTCCTTGTCTTTAGGCAGTCTTATCAGAAGATAAGAAACAAGGACGGACACCTCACTTGAAAGCTTTAGATGATGTTCAGGATAAGATAGGGAAAACTGCTTGGATACTGCAGTTGCGCGCCATATATTCTGATTTTCATTTGAAAAATCAGAAATACCTTCAAAGATAATATCAAGCCCGGTAAAAAGGTCGGTTACCCCATCAAGGGATTTATATATATCATCCTTAGACCTTGACCACCTGTGAAGTATAAGGTCTGCAATAAGAGCATCTTTAGTAGGATAGTAGTTGTAAATAGTACCGACTGCGATCCCGCAAGCTTTTGCAACACCTCTTATACTGATCTTCTCAGGACCTTCCTGAACCAGCATTTTCTCGGCCTGCATAATTATCTGCTCTTGTAAGTGCATTATGATTTTGGGCATAAATATTCTCCTGATGTTTTGAAAAAAGCTGTTTAAATATTTATATGAACATGTTCATAATAACACCATATTATTTCTTTGTAAATCCTGAATACATATCAGAAAAATATTATGATGTAGGTGTCCAAAATATCTTTTGACACCATATGAAAACCGGATTACACCTATAATTCTTAAGTTATATTTTGTTTTGAGCAAATAGTTTTCACTATTAAACATAAAACTATGCTATTATTATCTCTGATAAAAAATTCACTAAGAAACATTTTGATTGGGAGAAAAAACTATGGGTAAGAAATCAGTAAGACCAAATAAAAACCTTTATATGAAAAGCAGAGAGGCACTTGATCTTACAAGAGAAGAGGCTGCTGAACTTACAGGCATATCAGCAGATCGTCTTGAGAAAATTGAGAATGAGAAATCACTTCCTCATCCTGATGAAGTATTAATGATGGCCAAATATTACAAAACTCCTTCCATCAATAACTACTACTGTTCACATGAATGTCCTATAGGACAGCAGTATGTTCCTGCTATTGCCAAAAAGGAGCTTTCACAGATCGTACTTGAAATGCTTGCTTCCCTTAATAACATGAATCGTGAAAAAGAGCGTCTTATTGAGATAACAGCAGACGGTAAGATCGGGGAAGACGAGCTTGAAGACTTCCATAATATTCAGGAGCAGCTTTCCAAGATTTCAGCATCAGTAGAATCGCTTAGACTTTGGGTAGAAGAGATGATCGCAAAGGGCAACATAAGCGGCGTATAACCTGAATGTAAGATGTTATTATGATGTAGGTGTCAAAAGCTTCTTTTGGCACCATACTAAACTAAATTGTTACGTTTTTAAATAAACCCGCAATTTATAAACATTCACAAACCTATTTCCAGATTCAGTTACTGCCAATTTTTAATATCATAATTTTCGACATTATCAGTTGAAATCAGATAAGTATCAATAGTATAGGTTTTTTCTACAGTTTCTCCATTTAGGATACTATACATAACTTCTACTGATTTACGTGCTATAGATACAGGAGATTGAGCGCCTGTTCCTTTGACAGGTGAATCTTCTTTGACAAGTTCCTGTTTAATAGCAGGTGAGCCATCAACTCCATAGATATAACAATTTTCTATTCCAAGTTCAGTAACAGCTCTTAAAGCGCCAAGAGCAGTAGGATCATTTTCTGCAAAAATAGCTGTTATATCACTGTTGATATTTAGGACTTTCAACGTATTTATATAGGATGTATTTTCATCACCATTACAGTCATACATTGAGAAAATATCAAAGCCCTGACCTTTTATAGCATCGATAAAACCTTCTACTCTGTCTCTTGCAGATCTTGTAGCAGGAGAATCAAGAATTATAATGGTTCCCCCATCTGGACAACGATTTACAAGATCTTCACCGACGACCTTACCGGCATTGTAATTATCAGATCCGACATAGCTGTTAATGTATGAAATATCTTCTACCTGAGCATCAAAGCATACAACCGGGATTGAAGCATCATATATACTTTTTAAAGGAGTCATAACCTTTTCCGAATCTACGGGATTCAAAAAGACTCCGTCTACATGCTGATACAGCATATTTTCCAGCTGAGTTTCCTGATTTGAGATATCATTTTCTCCATCATATGCGATAAGCGTATCTCCATTAGCTTCGACAATTTCAGTTATTTCTTCCAGTATTGCAGCAAAATACGGATTACTACCATCCATACAAGTATAAGCAAAGGTATAATGTATATCGTCGCTTATACCAGCATTTGAGCTTTGAACTTTGCCACATCCGGTAAACAGAATAAGAGCCAGTATCATAGTCATAATAGACGGAATCCTGATGATATTTTTCACATTCATATCTTTAACCTTCTTCAGATAACCAAGAATAAAAGCAGTTACAAAGCTTCCATTAATGATAGCCAATAAGTATAAAAGAGGTTTTTCAACTATAAGGAATACGAAAATGCCTCCATGAGGAGCCATAAGAGTACAGCCAAAAAGTTCAGACAGTAAAGCTGAAACTCCTGATCCTACCATACATGCGATCATTACGCGGATAATGTCTGAAAGAAGGTAAGTTATAGCCCCCTCTGTAATGAAGGCAAGTCCCATAATAAGAGTTACACCGCTTCTTCTTCGCTCTGATTTTGTAAACCTGTTTGGGAAAAGAATTGTAGAAAGCGCTATACCACAAGGAGGAGTCATACCTGCAGCCATAATAAAGGCCATGACATCATATTCTTTGCTGTATAAAGCTGTAGTTCCAAAATAATATGCAGCTTTATTAACAGGACCTCCCATATCGGTGCCCATCATGGAGCCGGCTACTATACTTAGAGGAATCTTACCCAATCCAGCTACGCTCTCAAGTAAGCGCGAAAGAACTGAGTTAAATAAAACAGCAGCCGGATTGATTATATATATCATCAGTAAATTGATCAAAAGAAGACTAAGTACAGGATAAATAATGATAGAAGCAAAAGCGTTGAAGTTATCAGGAAGTTCTTTTACAAAATTCTTCATGAGTCTGATGCTAAAGCCTGCTGCAATACCTGCAAGGAAAGCTCCGAAAAATCCTGCATTACCATTAAAAGCCATATATCCGCCCATAAAGCCAGCTACAAAGGCTTCATAGCCGCCAAGATACATAGCAAGAAATGCAGAAAAAACAGTGAACATGAAGTTGAAAGTCATATCGCCAAGACTCTTGAAGGATGCTGCAAATTCGGTAATAGAACCAAAACTACTAAGCTCATTAACATTAAGAGTGCTTATATCAATGCTTGCAGAGTCGGTAAGGAAGGCTATTGCTATAAGTATTCCACCGCCAAGAGCAAAAGGAATCATATGATTAACACCATCTACAATTCCATTTAGTACCTGCTCATAAAAACTATCATCTTCATGCGCAAGAGAAACATCCTCATAATGAATGTCAAAATCTCTATTTGAAGACTTGGAATCCTTTTTGTCTGAAGATATTCCAGATAAGGTGTTGTCAGAAGATCCAAGAACAGCAAAAGCATCAGATTCTGAGTCTATTAAAGGAGAGGATGCTGCAGCGTTTTTACTATCATCAGATTCTTTTTCCTTAGTATCTTCATACAGGGATATCCTGCCTCTTCCGTTATTTTTAGACTCATAAAGAGCATCATCAGCTCTTTCCATATTTACAATAATATCACTGTTATTTATAA
Organism: Butyrivibrio sp.; assembly: GCF_024699075.1. Next base: position 7,492 of record NZ_JAILQF010000321.1, on the reverse strand, counting down.
CGCGCGCAATACCTATACTAAGAGAAACGGTTTTACCCTTGATTATCTCAGCATTTTTGACATCCTCCATCAGATCTTCAAGGATCAAAGTGGCATTTTTGATAATATCACCTTCTGAAGCGGAAATGATGCCGATAAATTCATCACCGCCCCATCTGCCTACAATTAAATTTGAGCTTTCAAGATTTTTGAGCTTAATTCCTAAGTACTTAAGGGCGGCATCACCTGATGCATGACCGCTTGTATCGTTGATACCCTTGAATTTATCGACATCTATCATGAATATAGCGGCATTTTTTAGTTTGCCATTAGTATTCATCTGATTATAGTGTTCAATAAAGGATTTTCTGTTAGAAAGGCCTGTCAGCTCATCAATTGTAGCCATTTTTATGATCTGACTTCTATAGAACTGAACGAAAGAGGTAACGATTAGAACGATAACTATAAATACGTTAATAAGAAGTATATTAATGGACACTGATACTGTGGCATTATCAATTACAGTAACTTCGCTTGGAATAGCATAAACATTAAGAGTATATCCTGTTGTGCCAATTTCGACTGAAACAGATATAGCATCCTTTGCATCTATAGCTCCATGAGCAAATAAATATATAATACTGTCACTTGAATCAGTAACAGTAACGTCCATATCATAATTATTTATGAATTCGCTTAAAATGAGATCCCAGTATTCAAAATCCTGTATCTCAAGATGATGTTCAAGTGAATTGGCACTTAAATTAAGATATTTTTGCGCAGCTTTTTCTGCCTCATTATTATACATAAAAGTAGTAATGAGGATACATGTAGCAAAAGCAATTATTAAAATAAGATCTAATATGATAACTCTGGATAGATCACTTTTATAAGAATTGTCTGTGTTCATCTATATCTCCACAAGTTTCATATAAAGTTTGCAATAGGCTAATGGTTACATGTGCATATCTTAGATATATATCGGTCAAACAAGATTTATAATTCAGATTAATTATCAGCAAAGATTAAAAAGTGATAGAATATAAGAAGTGAGAATGTTGGGAGACATGGCATTAAAGGCTCTGTTTACAGCCTTATTGCCACTTTACAAGGAGGAGACCATGGACAAAAATCAGGTAATAGAAATCCTTAGTTCTAAAGGTTTTTTCGCACATGATACTAACGGAATATTATATGTTGATCTTGATGATATAGGCACTTCTTCAATTAATAAAGTTCGCAATATGTTAACAGAACTTGGTTACCATAATTCATGGGGTGTTAAAATGGTAAAAACAGGGTCATTAGCTGTTAATAACAGCATTGATAATAGGGAAGCAGATCGCATGCAGGATCTGGATTATTCTGAACCAGAAGAATCTGCAAAAGAATCTGCACTTTCAGATGATCATGCATATGGAATGATATCAGATTCTGAAAATGAAGCAGAAGATGTAGAAAAAGCTTCAAGTAATTATTATCAAAATGAAGAACCCAAGTCAGAGTATGACGATAAGAATACAGCGGAAAGTCACACAGATGAAGAGGCAGATGACATGATGTTTGATGAAAATTCTCCTTTTGAGCAGGTATCACTATTTGACATGATGTCGTGAAATCAGCATAATGATGTAGGCGTCAAAAGAATCTTTTGACATCAGATAATAATAATTGATAGTGGTGCTGGAATGTACAAAGTAATAGATTCAGAGACAACAGAAATAGGGCGTTTTAAGATTCATATGGACCATCTTGAAAGAAATGGAAAGACTGGTCCATATTCTTATGTTTCAATGAAGGCAGGAGTTCATATACTTCCAATCATTGATGGAGATAAGGTTTGCGTATTAAGGCAATACAGATACCCGATAAAAGACTGGGATCTTGAGTTCCCTGGCGGAGCAATAGATGAAGGTGATACTCCTAAAGAAGCTGCAATACGTGAGCTTTATGAAGAGACAGGTTATATAGCGGATGATATTTTATTCTTGGGAGATATCTATCCATCACCGGGCTATTCAGATGAGCTGGTTCATCTTTATGTTGCCAATTGTCATAAAAAAGAAAATAGAAATCTGGAACCGCTCGAAGTTATCGAGCATAAGCTCTTTACTATAGATGAAGTAGATATGATGATGGATAGAGGCGATTTTAAATTTGCCGGTGCTATCATAGCGTGGAACAGATATAAAAGGCTTAAAAAGTGAGTAATACCAAAGAAGAGGTTATCATTATCTGCCTTAGCTCCGATTATATTATGAGGGGCTAAGGCTTTTTATAACAGAACATTTCTGTGTATAATGAGTAAAGCATTTGAAATTGAGGTACAAATATTGGAAGAAAAGATTTTAAAACAGGAACAGGAACACTTAACAACTACATATGAAAAGCTCCTTAAGATGAATGCAGCGCTTGAGGATGATATAAGAAATCTTGATAATCAGGCTACTGAAGAAAAAAATGACATAAGAGATAATATCAGACTTGATTTTGCTGATGATGAAACTAAGGCAGAGACCTATGGTGAGCTTGAAGTATGGAACAGATACATCGACACTTATAATGTTCAAAGTGAGGCGCTTCGCAATAAAAAGGCCCGCATTGAGTCATTATTAAAGGCACCTTATTTTGCCAAGATAACACTTCAGTTTGATCCTTCAGAAGAGCCTGAAAGTTATTATATTGGTAATGTTGAAATGTCTGAAAACGGGGCAACGCCTATTGTTGTTGACTGGAGAAGCCCTATAGCCGAAGTTTATTACAATCAGGAAAATGGACATACATTTTATGAAGTAAATGGAAACAGAATTGATGTAGATCTCCAATTAAGACGCCAGTTTGATCTTGATAAGGACAAACTCAATTCATATTTTGATACACAGGTAGCAATAGAAGATCCACTTCTTCTAAGATCCCTTTCAAGACAGCGTTCTGATAAGATGCAGTCTATAAGCGCTACTATACAGAAAGAGCAGAATGCAGTAATAAGACATCCCGATGTTCCTGCTCTGCTTGTATCAGGAATAGCTGGATCAGGTAAGACATCAGTACTACTTCAGAGAATTGCTTATCTTTTTTATAAACAAAGAGAGAACCTTCGCCCTGATCAGGTATATATGATAACCTTAAATCCTGTTTTTCGTGAATATATTGATAGCGTACTTCCTGACCTTGGTGAGTCTAATCCTAATACACTTACCTGGCAGGAGTTTATGGATTCCTGCAGCATACCTATGGCAGATAAGAATCCGGCAGCAACAGATGCAAAGGATCTTGAAGCCATTGATGATATGCTTTCACTTCTTGCCCCTGATGACGGAGATTTTCTGCCTGTATATCAAAAGGATGAACTGATATTATCTGCCAGAGAAGTTCAGGCAGTAGTTGAAAAGTATGCAGAGACAATTCCTGTTGGAGTTCGTCTCATGCAGGTGGCAGCTACAGAACTTGAAGCAAAGGCAAGACAGGTATTTAGAGGAAGAAAAAGGGATAATCATGAAAAGCAGCAGGGAGAAGAAAAAGCAGCGGAGAATCAGCTTGAAAATGATTATGGCGGAGCATTAAAGACAATAAGAAATTGTGGATGGCTTAATTACAATGCAATTTCCAAACGTCTTATAGGCCACAATCCTTCTGCAATAGAATGGTTCTATCTTAAAATGTCACTCACCGGCATGTGCGATCGTAACGCGCGTTATTGTATGGTCGATGAAGTACAGAACTATACTAAAGCACAGATGATGGTACTTAAAAAATATTTTCCCAGAGCTAAATTCATGCTCCTTGGCGATGAATTCCAGGCAATCCGCCCGGGAACAGTTACATTCAAGGAACTTGAAGATCTGTTCTCTACAGATAGAAAGAGTACAGATACTATATCTCTTCTTACAAGCTACAGATCATCGCCTGAGATTACAGCCTTATTTACATCTCTACTTCCTGAAGAAGTAAGAATAAACACTCAGAGTGTACAAAGAGAAGGAACAGAGCCAGTTGTAAGGGCTTTAAAAGCTGAGGAGTATATTAAAGCTTTGCGTGAGACCATCATACAAAACACTGATAGCGAAGGCCTGTGCGCAGTAGTATGTCAGAACAAAAAGAGTCTTAACTATATTAAAGATATACTTGAAAATGATGCACCTGAAGTTATCACAGGTGATAAGAAGCTTCCCAAAGAAGGTGTAATTCTTATAGAGCTTGCGCATGCAGCAGGACTTGAGTTTGATAGTGTGATAATTCCGGATGCGGATGCTCAAAGATATCCGGATGACATACTTTCAAAGCATAGATTATATACAGCAATGTCCAGAGCAACACGCCGTATAACACTGCTTTCAGAGGGAAAAATGACACCACTTATTCAGACAACATAGAAGTACATCCCTGTACTCCTAAACATGTCGAAATTATATCCTGTAATATGCTAATATTGAAATAAGGCGTCCCTTTTAAATGGGACGCCTTATTTATGGAGGATGCGGATAAAATGGAAGAATAGTTTTTATTATTTTTTTTCTTCAAGCCATTTATCAAATCCTGTTTCAATAGCCATGAATTTATTCAAAGCATCAGGGCTTTTATCAGTATCAAATTTTTCATCAGGGGCAAATCTTACATAGAAATACATGCTTTCAACCGGCTTATTGTTGGTGATGCAGAATTTCTGCAGCTTTGAAGCCCATGCACCGAATGTAAGTTCATTCCATTTATCTGTTCCATTGGACATGATCATAAGATCTCCATGACCTGTAGAAAAACTAAGCTTGCACCAGTTAAGATCACGACCTTCTTTTTCTTTACAATATTCTTGAACAAGTTTAAAGGATCTGCTTATTATGTCCTGCATATCATTTGGATAAAGAGAGCTTCTATGGTCTTTGTCTATTGCTGCAACCTTGACACAAATACAGAACATACGTGCAGAAAGTTGATCTACTTTAGGCGCTGCTTTGGGCTTGGGCTTATCCATTGATGATAGCTGTGAATCTGCATCCTGAAGACAAGTCCTGAAAGCAGTCCAGGCGTCAGCATTTATAGGATCACTGATAGCCTGGTATACAGCGTGAGCTATCATTTCTTCCAGTTGCTTTTTGATTTGGTCTTTAGTCATGTTTGTCCTCTCCAGAATATAGCGGCTTAAGAATTAAGTTGTATGATAAAAATAAATGTCTTCTTGAACGTAGATTACAAAAACGCACAGTTACTGTGTGTTTCGTGATCTATAATTTTAATCGGAAATTCGGAAAAGATTATATATATATGATACTCTATTTTTTAACTTAATGTAAAAATAAATATTTACTGATCAAAGAATAAAAGGTGTCATCAAAAGTCAGATCCTTGAACCTGGCTTTAGTGGCACCTTTTAATCAATTATTTTAAAACATATTTTATATTGCGAAATTATTAGCAGCCCTTACGTCCTGACTTATGATCATCAATAGAACATGCTGAAGGAGATCCGTATTCAATAAGTCCTACGTCAGCAGGATCTATAGAAATAGTACCATCTTCAAGTACGAAACATGGGATTCCCACATCCCCTGTTTCCTTACATTTGTCAAAAACAGGGCTATTATCACGTATACGGGTAAATTCCCCCATATATCTGATATGACTACCAATATCTATATATTGAAACTGGTCTTCTTTACCAACAATCTGTTCTTTAACATAATCACAATATGGACATGTAGGCATTCCGTATATTTTAACCATATCTGACCTCATTTCCAATGAACAATTACATTTAAAGCATTAAAGTTCACTTCCTGCAAAAAATAATATTTTAAGCATTAATATTCACTTCCTGCAAGAAATTACATTTAAAATATTAAATTTCTTTTTCAATAAAAATCACATATAAATCATTAAATCTGATGTATAAGCCAGTTCTGAAGACCAATCTTCTCGATGAGTTCAAGCTGCTGCTGAGCCCAGTACATATCTTCTTCCTCATCTTTATAATAGTCCTTAAGAATATCAAATGTTGTAAGATCATCCTTAGCACATTCTATAAGTGTCTTGAGACTATTTAAACCATCAATTGATACCTGAAGATCATATTTAAGCCATTCAACAGGATCCGTATAGGTAGGAGCTTCCTTTTTGGCTTCGTTTTTTACATCTCCGCCAAGATCAAGAATACGATCAATGCACTGATCTACATATCCACGTTCTTCTGTGGCATGCTCTGCATACTTGTCAGCAAGCTTTGAAAAACCCTGTGAACCGAATATCTTAGACTGAATAGCATGGCCATCTGCCTGCTGTGCAAGGTCTGTAACGATAAGCTGAAGTCCTTTGATAATGTTTTCATTTGCCATAATTAAGTTCCTCCTTTGATTTAAAATTGATTATTATTTCTTTTTATCATTTCTTTTTGATTCGAACTGTTCCATCATCTCGTCCAGGATAATCTTAAGCTCCTTTTTATGCTTGAAATCAGGCATACATGTAGTCATCTGTGATGGAATTTTTGAAGCTTTATCCTTTAATTCTTCGCCCTTTTTAGTGATCGTGACGATCAGATCTCTTGCATCTTCTTTAGACCTTTCCTTGGTGATAAGGCCCTTTTCTTCAAGCTTCTTAAGAACGGGTGTAAGTGTACCACTGTCGAGGAAAAGACGTTCTTTAAGATGTCTTGTTACGACTTCTTTTTCTTCCCACAAAACCATCATGGTCACGTATTGTGTGTAGGTTAGATCAACTTCTGAAAGAAATGGTGTATAACTGTTGATAAACTCTTTAGCACATACATAAAGCGGAAAGCACAGCTGATTATCTAAAAGTATTGAGCAAGATGGGTCATTTATTGTTTTTTTCTTTAGTGCGTTATTCATATACAACTCCTTTAGCACTATTAGATTTTATACAATCAATTTAACCCAATTAAAATGTTTTGTCAATACCCATTTTATTTTTTATTCTTTTATATAAAGATGTTCCAGGTCTCCATCTACAAAACCGGTCGATATTCCTGCATATCTGTTCTTTAGATCATCAGCATATTTACCTTCATCAAGATACTTAAGCAGAATCTGAATAGCATCTTCGAGGACATCGTCCCATTCAGCCACCTGCTTCCATGAGAATGCAGAATCTGAGCAAAATACAGCTTCAGATGCCCAGTCATCATCTTCAGGATCAAAAGAAGAAGCTATTACAAGTTCAATCGACCATGAACAATTGCCATCTTCATAAATATTAAAGCAAAGTCCCTGACCTACAGGAAGCCCTTTTTCTATTACATTATTTAGCCATTTTTCAAAATCTTTATACATATGATATGCTCCTTTGGTATTTATCGGTTATATTTACTGATATAAGTAACCATAAAAGAAATTTTAGAACTTTCACTTACAGGTATCAGTTATATATAAAATGATCAAGATAACCCATCACCTTTAGGTGGTGGGAATATCTTGATTTCGGGTGCGGGGTTATAAGCCCCGTACCCGTAGAACTGCGTCAGCAGTGATTTTATAACGAGCAAAAAGCGAAGCGTTTGCGA
>NZ_JAILQF010000304.1 GCF_024699075.1 Butyrivibrio sp. | reverse complement strand
CTCCTCGTTAAGAGCCTGAGCAATTTCTGCTGTGTGTCCAGGTATTGCAGAATATCTTACGCCCATGCCTGAAATCTTAGCAAATGCAGGCTGAAGAGCTGTAAGAAGCTCTGACTTAAGCTGTGAATCGATCTGTGATCTTGAATAATCACCTGAAACGTTGCCACATACATTGGTATAGAACAAAATAGGATCAATGATCTTGTAGCTGTATTCACCAAAACACTTGATGGAGATATCAACGTCAAGTCCTACATTCTGATCTACTACTCTGAAAGGTACTGCATTAGCTGTACCATACTTGTTACCAAGAATTTCTTTTGTATTGAAATAATATACTCTCTGATCCTTGGGTGCTTCGCCGCCAAATGTAAATCTCTTACCAATGCTTGCGAATGTTGCTCCAATGCCTTCTCCAAGGCTTCCTGAGAAGATTGATGCCTCTGTAGAAGCGTCATATGTGAATTCACCGGGCTCTGCACAAAGCTCAACGACCTTGCCCTGATCTACGATGATCATACACTGACCGTCTGCAACTGCAATAACTGAACCTGTTGTAATGATATTATCACTACCTTTTGTATTGGATGAACGACCTGAAACTCTCTTGCTTCCTTTGGTTACAAGAACATCGTTCGGAATAGACTCACAATAGAAATACTCTTTCCATGAATCAGCAAGAACGCCACCTGCTGCCCCTGCTATAGCTTTAATAAGACCCATTAGAATTTCCTCCTTATAATTCCATGATAGCTATACAATTGATAATGTGCCGCATCTGTATAACATTATATCAAAGACATATTAATATTTCATTAATAAATTACAAGGATATAAAACATCTAATTTAGTTTTTACGCTGGAATAAACGGTGCTATTTTTTAAGATAAAGTTTGAAAGTATTCCACTTTCAAACCCAAATTGGTGTCGCGATCTCTACCAATTCATACATTTTTGAATCAAAGATTCAAAAATGCAGTAAATAGGCCAATTGAGAATGCCTTCGGCATTGGGCCTATTTACCAACCGATTCATTGAATCACGAAACACGCAGTAAATGCGCGTTTCTGTAATTTATGTTCAAGAAAACATACAATTTAGCTGCTCTCTTTGCTCGCGAAATAAGGTTAATGATCAGGTCAAAATATCTTCTTGATATTTTGAGTCTATAGAAATTATAATAGTAGCGGCCAAATTTGGTTAAATTTTTTAAATCAGGATAGATCATTATGGAAAACAAATCTAAAAACCCTTTAGGAAGTAAGAAAATATCAACTCTATTAAAAGAGTTCGCAATCCCCAGTATCATAGCCATGCTTGTTGGCTCTCTTTACAATGTTGTCGATCAGCTTTTTATCGGACAGAATATTGGAGAACTCGGCAATGCTGCAACCAATGTAGTATATCCCTTGGTTCCTGCCTGCATTGCAAGTGCTCTTTTGTTCGGAATAGGAGGAGCGTCCAACTTCAACCTTGCAATGGGAAGAGGCGAAAAAGACGGAGCCAAGTATTATATAGGTAACGCTGCATCCATGGCATTTCTGATCGGATCTATAATTGCCATATTCTCAGAGATAGCATGTAATGACATGCTGGTATTTTTTGGTGCATCCTCTAATGTATATCCTCTGGCAGAAAGCTATTTAAGGATCACAGCCGTAGGCTTTCCCTTCCTTATCTTCTCTTCCTGTGCCACACATATCATAAGAGCAGACGGAAGCCCCAAATATTCTATGAAGATGAATCTCACAGGTGCTATTACCAATATCATACTTGACTATATATTTATCTTCATATTCGGATGGGGGATGTTCGGAGCAGGATTTGCAACAATAATAGGTCAGATCATTTCAGCTGTAATGGGAGCTGTATACCTTACAAGATACAAGACCATCAAGCTTGACATAGCATCTTTTATCCCCAGATTATCAGTTGTTATCAGTATCGCTTCACTGGGTGCAGCCAACTGTTTCAACCAACTGGCAATGATGGTTCTGGCTATCGTACTCAACAAAAGCCTTAATTACTATGGCGGACTGTCACCCTATGGCACAGATATTCCTCTTGCTGTATCCGGTGTATCCCTTAAATGCATGCAGATAATGATGGCCTTTGTGATCGGCCTGTCACAAGGGCTTCAGCCTATCGCAAGCTTCAACTATGGTGCAAAACAATATGCAAGGGTTAAAGAAGCCTTGTTTGGAGCCTTAAAAACAGGTGCTGTGATAAGTTTCTTAGGTTTTATCATCTTCCAGGTATTCCCTCATCAGGTTATCGAGATGTTCGGCCAGGGTTCTGAAGAATACTTCGAATTCGGAGTCAGATACATAAGAATCTATTATCTATTCCTGTTTACTTATTTCATACAGCCAATAGTTTCAAACTTCTTCTCAGCTATCGGCAAACCTATCAAGGGAATCTTCCTATCGCTTACAAGACAGGTAATATTTTTCCTTCCTCTTCTTCTGCTGCTTCCAAGGTTCTTCGGAATAAACGGAATCCTCTATGCAGGAGCAATGACAGATCTTATCGCTGCAAGTGTATGCAGCATCGTAGGACTTAAGGAGATAACAAAGCCTCAGTATTCAAAGGCTTCCGATAATTAAAACGCCATATAATGCAGCATTAAAGACCGTGAGGATCATTCACGGTCTTTTTGATTATCTGATCATGTATATTGAAAGTATTAATCAAAGCACATATTATGAAGTAGGTGTCAAAAGTTCCTTTTGACACCATATGACTATCGGATTGTTCCGTTTCTTCGAAACTCTCACAATCCTCAAACATTCGCAAATCCGCACTACGTGCTACTTTGCTCATGTTTGGCGGGTCATAAATTCATATTCGATCTCGAGCAAGCTCGAATCGAAATGACTTTTGACCCTTACGTCATTATATTCCACTTAAATAGATGAAGCAAACATAAGAAATCTCATGAAGGCCCTATAAAACAAGCCTCATACCTTAATCATCACTTTCTGACCATAACTGCCTTTACATGCAAGGCTTCACAAATGCAATATGCAATGCTACAATATGTGCCAAATACGCCGGTCCAAAAGTGAGAAGGCATGAACCTCTTTGGCCATAGTTTACTCACAGCTTAAGACGTAAATATCATGTGAAAAGAGATATATTATGAACATACAGATTTTAGAACTAATTGAAGGCGCCAAAAAGGCCAAGGGACTTACAGTCGTCATAGATGTATTCAGGGCTTTTACAGTTGAATGCTATCTTTTTGATAAAGGCGCTGCCAGAATATATCCAATAGGTAAACTTGAAGAAGCACTTGAACTTAAAAAACAGAATCCATCCTATGTTCTCTTTGGAGAAAGAGAAGGCAAAAAGCAGGAAGGCTGTGATTATGGCAATTCTCCTTATCAGCTCCTTTCAGGGGATTTTGAAAATAAGACTATTATCCATACAACAAGTGCCGGAACTCAGGGAATAGTGAATGCAACAGGTGCTTCCGAAATAATAACAGGATCTTTGGTTAATGCAAAAGCCGTTGCCAATTATATAAAAGCCCAAAATCCCGAAGACGTCTCTATATGCGCAATGGGCCTTGCAGGAAAAGAAAGCTCCGAAGAAGACCTCCTTGCCGCAGAATATATAAAGTCACTGGTACTAGATCAGGATTTTGATATAAATGGAAGAATCGCCCATCTCAAAGACCACGGAGCATCCAAGTTTTTTAATCCTGATACTCAGGATGTTTTCCCAAAGGAAGATTATCCTTTGTGTGTTGATATCAATAAATTTCCATTTATACTAAAAGTATCAAATGTTAATAACAGGCTTACGATCAACAAGGTAACTATCCAGATTCCGGTGTAGGCAATTTCTTTTCAAGATATTCCCACCACCTAAAGGTGATGGGTTATCTTGATCATTTTATATATAACCGGGACCTATTTTAAATTCCTGAATTTGATAAAGCTCCACGTCGTCCCCTGACTATCATTGAAACAGCCATGTAAGTGACTATCAGAAAAATTGCAGTTCCTGTCCAGACTACCATATCATGTCGCATTTCGATATCATCAGCACCAAAGCGGGCCATCATTGCAATTTCCAAAGACATCATTGACACTAAAGCAGCCGTAAAACTCGCAATCCTCGCAGCCCCATACATAAGCCTCTCTTTTTTTCTCTTTCTGATAAGATTATAAATAGCAAGTATTATTGAATAAAAAGAGTAAAGGGCCATTCCGTAAATAAGAATGCCTGGATAATTGACAACAGCCTTAAAATTGGCAGCAAGATAAATAATATACGTCAGAA
>NZ_JAILQF010000427.1 GCF_024699075.1 Butyrivibrio sp. | reverse complement strand
AGGACATGGCGTTGGAACTGCACTTGTAAATGAGTTAATTAAAAGGTCAGAAAAGGCAGGATTTTGGAGTATATATTCAGCAATAATCTCTATTAACAAGGCAAGTATCGCATTACATAAGAAGTGTGGTTTTAGAGAAATCGGATATAGAGAATGAATTGCGAAGGACAGATTTGGAGAATGGCAGAATACAACCTTGATGGAGTATAGAGCTTCATAAGGTGAAGAAAGTGGTAGGTGTTGAAAGTGATAGGCGATTTTTTTATGAAACAGATACTTGGAATGAAGTGGCTAAATGAACTGATAGGTGATTTTCTTTCGTTAATAGGAGCTGATTTAGAATCAAGACTGGGAGGCGGAATACAGTTCTTTTTATATGATGTAATAAAGATAACAATTCTCTTGTGTGTTCTTATCTACTTGATTTCTTATATTCAAAGTTATTTTCCACCGGAAAGAAGTAAGAAGATCTTAGGGCATTTTCATGGTATTTGGGCAAACTGTATTGCAGCACTTTTGGGAACCGTGACACCTTTTTGCTCTTGTTCCTCAATTCCGCTGTTCATTGGATTTACCAGTGCTGGACTCCCTCTTGGTGTGACTTTTTCGTTTCTGATATCTTCGCCTATGGTAGATGTTGGAAGTCTGATTCTTCTTATGAGCATCTTTGGTACAAAGGTGGCGATTATCTATGTTATGCTGGGACTTGTGGTCGCAGTAATTGGAGGGACTTTAATAGAGAAGCTTCACATGGAAGATCAGGTAGAAGAGTTTATTCGAAAGGCATCTGCTGTAGACATTGATTCACCATCCCTTACACAGAAGGAACGCCTTATCTATGCAAAGGATCAGGTGCTTGAGACTTTAAAAAAAGTTTTTCCATATATTGTCATAGGTGTAGGAATTGGAGCTGTAATACATAACTGGATACCACAAAGCTTTGTCGAAGGAATACTTGGAAGAAAGAATTCATTTGGTGTGATGCTGGCTACCATAGTTGGTATTCCGCTGTATGCTGATACTTTCGGAACTATATCTATTGCTGAGGCATTACTATATAAGGGGGCTCAGCTTGGAACTGTGCTTGCATTTATGTTAGGTGTGACTACGCTTTCTCTTCCGTCACTAATCATGCTAAAGAAAGCGATCAAAACAAAGCTTCTGGTTGTTTTCATTACCATATGTGTAGTTGGAATTGTAATAGTAGGATATCTGTTTAATCTAATGCAAGGAATGATTTTGTAGGAGGAAAAGAAAATGGCTTTATTTAGTTTTGGTAAGAAAAAAGAAGAGGAGAAAAAAACTTCATGTTGCTGCGCATGCAATTGTACTACGGAAAACATGCAGGCTGCGGAAGAAGAAAAAAGTCTAAAAGGAGTAAAGATCCTTGGCGGAGGCTGTGCAAAGTGTAATCAGCTCGAAGCAGAAGCCATTGAAGCGCTTAAGGAACTTGGTATGGATACGACCATCGAACATGTAAAAGAGTATGAAAAAATAGCCGCCTATGGAGTTATGACAACACCTGCATTGGTTGTAGATGGTAAGGTTGTATCTTATGGTAAAGTACTTAAGAAACACGAAGTCGTAAAGATTTTGAAAGACGTTAGAGGATTGTGAAATGAGTCTTAGATCGGAATGACTTATACAAATAAAAAAATATATACAGCATGCCAAATTTGGCAGTTTAAATATCTTCACCTCTTCTATATTATTTTAAGAGAGGAGGCTTAATTCATGAACTACATACGAAAATGGAGAGAACACTACGAATTAACACAGGATGATCTTGCCCGAAAAAGTGGCGTATCAATTCATACGATTAATAGATATGAAAATGGTCGCAATACTAAATTGGAATTATTGGAATTACTAGCAGGAGCAATAGGAGTTGAAGTTACTCAACTACTTATATGTGATCCTACTCAGGATATTCATGAATCACATGAAATGCAAGATTCTAAGGAATCGCAAATATCTCAGGAACTTCCAGACTCTCATGAACAGCAGGATTCTGGCGATAAAGTAAACAAGTATCTGAAAAAAGAGGAACTTGAAGAATACATAAAAACCATCCCGGAAGAAGTTATAAATCAGGTAACCCAAGATTATGATGACGGTATCAAGGTAAAAGAAATAATAGCTAAAAATAATCTGAAACTTGCAGTAGGACAATTATCTAGAATACTTCCTCCGATAGAGGTAGATACAAAATGTCCATACTGTAATTTGAATATGGTGATAAATAGAAGAAGAACAGGTATGTTTAATGATCCATATTGTACTATTTGCGGTCATAAAAAATCATCATTTGGTTTTTGTAGATGTAATAATTGTCAGGAAGCCAAAAGAAAAGAACTAGAAGCTAAGCAATTATCTGCATCTGAGCTTATTCGAAAGAGTATACCTGAAGCCAAAAAGGATTATAGTGAGTTGGAGCCGGAGGAACAGTTAAGAATAATTTCGTTGCTTAAAGATTCGACAGTATATGATTACGACGAGTTTGAAAAAATATATTCAAAAAATATACACTCTGGAAATCTTTATAGAATTCTTGCATTATTTCATATGAGGTTAATAAGCGTTTCTGACAATACATCCTATAGATATATAATTGAAGATAGCGATGGATTTTTATTTAATCCTAGTAATGTTAATTATGTATTTAATGTTAACTTTACAGATTACGATAGAATGATGGTTAAAAAGGGTTATATCGATTTTAGTTCTTTGAGCGAAGAAGAGGTAAAACAAATAACAATTGACCTGTACTATTATTTCTTGCTTGAAAATATCCAAAAAGGTGCTGAACAACGTGGAATGAGTTTCTCTCCTACAGATAAACAGTTAACAGAATTAAAAGGCTTGATTGAGAAATGGAGTTATACTCAAATCTTATATTTGACGTATAAGGTTTTTAGGTTCTACAGTGATCAGATTATTAAGAGGCGCATGACCAAAACAAGTGTAGCTAAATGCATCTTGGCATCAATCAAGAACTTTGGGGATAAGAATATTTCTGATTATGGGAATATATATAAATGCAGCCCTGAATACGCAGATCCTTTTATTTTGTTTTATGTAAGATCAATTCTTGGGGAAGATATTGATATACTCAATAAACCGGTCAAGGATTATTTATTTGAAAATAGACATCAATATGAATGAATATACTGATAAGACCGAGGCAGGCACCAGCAACCTCGGTCTTATCAGTTTACTGTTGTTTGGGCTTTTGAACCATGGATTTCTATTCAGTATGCGTAAGCGTCAAATAATCCGCTTGCTTGTAAAATAAACGCCGCAGTTTTATTTGCGGCGCGGTTTACGGCATCTTTCTGGTAATAATTCGGACCAAGGTAATAAATGATCCATACCAGCCGTATCTATATTTCCTTTTTCA
>NZ_JAILQF010000078.1 GCF_024699075.1 Butyrivibrio sp. | reverse complement strand
TTAAACTCGCAAACGCTTCGCTTTTTGCTCGTTATAAAATCACTGCTGACGCAGTTCTACGGGTACGGGGCTTATAACCCCGCACCCGAAATCAAGATATTCCCACCACCTAAAGGTGATGGGTTATCTTGATCATTTTATATATCACTTATCATTTCACCAAAAAGTATTTTATTAATATATACATAGGAGGCCACAAATGGCTGAAAACACAATGTATTTGGATTTTACTGACTTTTTTCAGACTGTTACTTATTTTTTGGTATCAATAGGTTCTTATCAGATTTTCAAAAAATGTGAGATCAAAAAAAGATGGGCATTTATTCCTGTAATAAGAGAATATCACTTAAGTCTCTGCGCTGATAAGGAAGAAGATGGAAGGCACTATGCAATACTGTATGCTGTCTTTTCTGTATTGGAATTTGCCCTTGATCTGACTGAATCTCACATGCAGATATTTCTGCTACTGGCTATACCATTTGCAGGGGTAGTAGTTGCCATATTCATATACTCTGCAAGAATCTATATAGGTCTTACTGAAGTATTTAAGAAGAAGAAAAGATGGGTGTGGATGTTTATGATCTTTACCGGAATAACATCCATTATCTGGGGATTTTCCCCATCTTTTCAACCATCCAAAAAATATAAAGACTTCAGCAAGCTTGAAGGCGCAAAAGAATTTGGTGGTGAATTAAGTGCAATAGAAAATGGTCTTACTGTCAACATAAATCAGAGAACCGTCTTAGACTTTTTCAAAAAGAAAGTTCTTTTAAAAGATATACATATGCAGATTCCTAAAGGACATCTGGTCCTTCTTCTTGGAGGCTCAGGTGCTGGTAAGACAACTTACCTTAACGCAGTAACAGGTTATGAAAAGGCTGATGCAAATATAAAACTTGGAGATAATGATGTATACAAGGACTATGCCAAGATGATGTATGATATTGGATTTGTCCCACAGCAGGATCTGATGAGAGGTAATGATACTGTACTTATGACTCTTTCAGATGCGGCAACGCTGCGTCTTCCATCAAATGTATCCGCCTCTGACAGAAATAAAAGGATTGCTGAAGTGTTGCAACAGTTTGGACTTAAATCTGTTAAGAACAATCTTGTCGAGAAGTTATCCGGTGGCCAGAGGAAAAGGTTATCTATTGCAATGGAATTTATATCTGATCCAACTCTTTTCATACTGGATGAACCTGATTCCGGACTTGACGGAGTTGTAGCCAGAAGCCTTTTTGAGAAGCTTCGTGCAATAGCTGATGAAGGCAAGATAGTTCTAGTTATCACTCATACCCCTGACAGAGTCATAGACCTTTTTGATGATGTCATAGTTCTTGCCAAGGACAAGACCAGAACAGGCCGACTTGCCTATTATGGTCCTGTTAATGAAGCTTATGAATTCTTTGGAAAAGATTCTATGGAAGATATCCTTCTTTCTATTAACCAAGTGGATGAAGGCGGCGAAGGAAAAGCTGATGAATTCGTAGAAAAATATGCTGACATGGTAGAAGAGAAGGTGGTGTAAGCTATGAGCGTAAGAAGAATACGACATAAAGGACGTTTATCCCAAACTTTTATTTATCTTGGAAAACTGTTTAGAATGTTTCTTTTCCAAAATGACTGGAAAGTACTGCCGATGTCTGCTGTAATAGCCGCTCTTGTCGGCTTTTCTGTGGGCAAAAATATTTTTGTGACCATGGAAGGAACACTTATGGGTTCCTTCGCATTCTCCTGTATATGCGTCTGGAACGGATTCTTTAATTCAATTCAGATGATATGCCGCGAAAGAGCAATTGTAAAAAGGGAGCACAGATCAGGTCTTCATATAAGCTCTTATGTTGCAGCTCACATGATCTACCAGGCTATTCTATGTATATTACAGGTAATAATTACCATTAATGTATGTAAGTTCATGGGCGTAAAGCTTCCGGAAAAGAGTCTTATCACACCATTTGCCTTTATGGATTTCGGAATATCTTTATTCCTCACAACGTACTGCGCAGATATGCTGGCTCTTTTGATCTCATCATTTGCCAGAACTACGACAACAGCTATGACTATAATGCCATTTATGCTTATAGTACAGCTCCTTTTTTCCGGAGGTTTTTTCAGCATCCCTCAAAGTGCAATGCCACTAACTAACCTTACAGCTACAAAATGGGGGCTTACAGCCTTATGTTCTCAGGGCGATTACAATTCACTTCCTATGGTATCCGTATGGAATAACGCTCTTAAGATGAAAAATCTCGACGTTGAAGGAGAGAAGCCTTTATTAGAAGCTTTCACTTATATAGAGCAAAACAATATGAGAGATGAACTTCTTATGAAATCCGGAGAGCTCAATCAAAAAGAAGAATACAATTTTGATCCTGAAGTACTGCTTACCTGCTGGGAATGGCTAATACTATGGACAATCGTTTATTCTGTGATAACCATAATCCTTCTTGAAAACATCGATAAAGATAAAAGGTAGAAAATATGTGAACCACCTATCTTCTAAAGATAATTTATTTTCAGACTACATGGTTATAAAACAAGCGGATATGCTGATAGAAGATATTTTTGGAGGGAGTATACAATTCGTATACTCCTTTTTATGTATTAAAAACAAAATAAAAGTTAACAAAAATTCCATATTGAAAGCAGTTCTGTGATGATGTAATATACATTTCTGTGTAATTTCTAAAGCAATTAATAAAAAAGGAATGCGTTATTAAAATGGATTATCAGTTATATTCATACGATGAAGTATGTGAAATCATTAAAGAAAAAGGCCTTATCATGACTACAGGCCGAGATGAAGACAATAATAAAATCTGTCAGTTTGGAGATCACGGCTCAATTCTTAACGTAAATACCCTACTCGATAACAGATATCAGATTCATGCAACAGAAAAGGACTACAATTCTATAAAGAGAATGGCTGAATCTGACGGCCTTGCGATCGTTCTTAGAGAAAACAGCAAGGAAGAAGTAGAAGATGCAATAGCAGGTTATGAAGAAGTTGGAAGTAAGGCAATTCTCTTTGTAAAAAATGGTAACAGAGTTCTTAAACTCAATGAAACTGATAAAAATCTCTATCACGAGATTATCTTCTTTACAAATGAAAATCTGGATGTAATCCTTGATACTTTATGTGATAACGAAAACTATAAGCCTTCCAAAAAGGTTGTAAAGCATGTATATGTTGCTCCAAAGCCGGTTGAGCCTGAGATGTCTGATGATGAAATTAAAGAAATCTTACCTGAAGGTAGCAAAGTAACACATGCAAAGTTTGGTCAGGGAATTATCAAAGAAGTTGCTTCAGGCAAAGTTAAAGTTGAATTTGCTGATTCTATGGAGAAAATCTTTGCTGCAAAGATCTGTATTAAAAATAAACTCCTTAAAGTGATCTGATCGCGCATATGCTTGCAGATACAACTGCAAAGTGTTATGAGCAGTGGAACATGCAAGCATAGTACCATAACAAT
>NZ_JAILQF010000040.1 GCF_024699075.1 Butyrivibrio sp. | reverse complement strand
ACATGGTAAATGACCACAACGACAACAGTAATCCACCTGATATTGTCCAAATAATGTTTTCTCATACTTATCACACTTTCGCAATTATTATTAACAATAGTGTAATTTACTAATACTAATATGTCTATCAACTATACATTACATATTTTAATATTTCATGTTAATAATTATTGCCCAAACGAGCTTCTTCATTTTTACATTTCTATATCTCAAAGATTACTATTATTTTTTATAGCTAGTCGTAAATAGCTAAATTTTATATCAGCTTTGCTTTCTATGCTCCTAAATCATCCCCTACGTGAAGTCCTACATTTTTCCCTAAATCTTCCCTACGTGAAGTCCTACATTTTTTCCTGGTTGTTCACGTAATTTTTAGCCATTTTTGCAGAAAATTACGTGAGCCTCACACTTTTTGTGCTATTCCTAACGTAGTCAAGCCTACTTTTGTGGAAAAACCAACGTGAGAATTGCTATTATACTTCACCTTTTCACGTAAGAATATCAACCTACACCTTTTTACGTAAAAATATCATTCTTGCAAAAAACGATTTGTATTAGCAACAAAAACCTTAATTATATATCATCTGTGCTTGTTATGCCCCTATTTCTTTAAATCCGAAACTCTAAAGAAAATCCAACGCCTTAGCCAGCATCTTTTTTCATAGCCTTTTCTTCTCTCTGATGGACGTACCGAATAGCCCTCATGTCCTGTATACTTCTCCATACAACACCTTTCTCCATAGCATACGCTGCTATCCAGAAATCATTCAACATATCCTGCCAGAAGATCATATACATCTTCAATGGTATAAGAAGGTGTTCCTACTACGCCTTCTCCCCCATTTGCTGCATTATCTGCTGAATATCCATCAAAATACACTGTATTTTCAAGTGACTTTGAAGCATTATATTGCTCTGATCCTATCATCACATTCTCTGAATCATATAAATAAATGTCATAAGCAATTATGCTTCCGCCATAATAAGTCTCGATACCAGTCATAGTTCCATCTTCAGTCCAAAGAGGTACGCAGACATTCCAGGTATCGGATCCTGTATACATTCCGTATACATATTTATCAGTACCTTCAAAGAAATCAAAAACTGTTGCAAGCATTGTGCCTTCAGCATTATAAGAAACTATTATATTGGATTCATCTTCACCATACAGATAGCAGGCATAGAATATAGATTCCATAATAGTGCCATCTTCACTATATATGGTCTTATATCTGACTCTTCCTGTGCTGTCAGAATATGTATCCAAAGACAGTTCATCTATTCTTGCCCAAATAGCCTCTTTACTTGTCATGAATATTTCTGATATGCCGGAGTTATAACGTGCCTCTTTGCTGCTTGCAAACTCATCATCTGAAGCTATGTCAGATTCGCTGTCTCCGGTAGTACTATCAATATCTTCAGATCCGCTGTCTCCGGTAGTATTATCAATATCTTCAGATTCAGATGAATCCATGCTGGAAATATCTGCATTTGACGCATCAACAATACTGCTATCAGATGCTCCAACCGAATTATCTTCTGAGCTTCCCTCGGTAGTATTATCTGAAGTATTATCAGAAGTAGCATCAGAAGTATTATCAGAAGCAGCATCAGAAGTAGCATCAGAAGTAGCACTAATAGCCTGTGCATCCATAAGCTCTGCTGCCTTATTAAGAAGCTCTATCGCTTCATCTTTTCTCCCTTTTCTTATAAGAATCTCTGCCTGTCCCAGATATCCATCTGGATTATCAGGCTCAAGTTCCTGCATTTTGACAAAATCAGCTTCGGCACTGTCAAAATTTGCTATGCTGTCGCCAAGGCACATATAGGCACTTCCTCTTGCCTTATAAGCTTCCGCAATGCTATCATCAATTTCAATTGCCTTATTTATAAGCTCTATTGCCTTCCCTGCCGCTACATCATTAACACATTGCCAGCCAAGTATCTCCAGTGCAGGATTTAGATACTCATAAGGATCCTGTACTACTTCCTGTGTAGATGCCGAGTTTGCAGCATCACTTTCTACTTTAGGTGTTCCATCAGAATTAATTGCAATTCCTTCAGAGCCAATTTCTGAATCCTTTTGTCCACATCCAGCTGCAGAGCACATATATATCATTACTATAAAAGCATTAAGTATTAGTAATAATCTTTTCTTCAATAAAATCTCCCTGTATTTGTATTTTATGATTCAAGATATTTCCACCATCTAAAGGTGATGGGTTATCTTGATCATTTTATATATTATGAGGTAGGTGTCAAAAGTTCCTTTTGACACCATATGACTACCGGATTGTTCCGTTTCTTCGAAACTCTCACATCTACGTTCCACTCCGGTCGGCGCAAAACAGACATCCCCCGGATGTCTTGCGCCCTCAAACATTCGCAAATCCGCACTACGTGCTAATTTGCGAATGTTTGGCGGGTCATAAATTCATATTCGATTTCGAGCAAGCTCGAATCGAAATGACTTTTGACCCTTACGTCATTTAATTGATTTTACCGAAGTTAATTTGGGCGAAATAAGATAGCTGTCCTTTTTTGTTATCGCTTTAGACTACAATTTACAAAGTTTTGCCGGAAGCAAACCGTTTAATCTGTTCATCCATTCTTCTGTCTGAAATGAGATATAACACATCTGTGCGCTCTGTCCAAAAATCAAACACTTGTTGCTTCCTTTTTTTGTTAAATCCTCATTAATCAGGCTCAAAACAGTAACATCAATCCATCCCATATCACACCTTGGGATAAAGATTTTATCTACTCCATTACATGTAAAAATAATTCTAACACCATATTCAGCGGAATCATCGTTCTCCTGTATAACATTTTCTATGCAAATCTCTCCGTCAGATAGATTTGCAGATGCTTCAAGGATTTCTGCGTATGATGATCCCTCCATGTCAAAGATGTAAAGTTGTGGCGAACTGATAGAACTTAAAATATACCCTGTCATAAGGTATCCATCTGCTCCCAAAAGCATATCTTCTGGGCACATTAAAAGATCTTCGACAATATTTTCTACAGATTCGTTAATCTGTATGCCCAAATCTAAAAGACAATTGACATTCCTTTTAGCATAAGCTGTTACTTCATCTAAATTATCGAATCTATCTGCATCAATGATACTTCTAATCACATTTCCTCCATGAAGAAAATCGTCAGATACATAAGTGTACTGCATTATTATCTTCCCATAAACATTTCTATATAATCTTCTCTCATTCTTTCGACATTTGCTATTCCTGTTTGGTTATATGCATCTTCGAGATCTGCAAGTATATCCTTTTGGGGATATATATGTGAGCCCTTTCTGACTATATAACATTTCTGATATTTAAATCTTTTCTTTAAATGCAGCTCCCATTTTCCTCCAAGTTTTTCAATAATCCTTTCACCTATAAATGATGCAATCTTGACAAACTCAATGTCCAAATCTTGAATATTGCCAGAACGCTTCACTTCGTCAAAAATATCACCGATTACTTGGAACCAATTCTTTATCGCATTCTCAACACATATATTTTCTGATATTTTATTCTCCTCAATAAACGCCTTAGCATATTTTTCGTGTTCATAATAAACCATTTCTGCCATAGCATCTGTATAAATATAATTGTTTTTCACTTTTTCCAAAAACAATTCCATTTCTGGTATCCCATATTGATCAATTATTTGAGCCATTTGAATAAGAATTCTATTTACATCTTCTTTCGTCGAGTAATGCCATTCCATTTCAAAATTATCCAAATTCAAATCTTTGACCTTAAAAAAGCAACCCCCACTTCTACTATCTGCATACAATTCAAAAAACAACAAATTATCA
Organism: Butyrivibrio sp.; assembly: GCF_024699075.1. Next base: position 644 of record NZ_JAILQF010000040.1, on the reverse strand, counting down.
TATTCACGTTTACATATAGTTACTGACTGAATATACTCATCTGTGTCCTTTACGAACTCCCAATCTCCCCCTCTCATTCCTTTAAATTCAAAGCCATGAACCGATAGCATTTCTCCTAAATATTTCTTTATCAAAGTTGTTGTTATATTCATATTTTCCTCCATTCAAAAACAAGGGCAAGGACTACTTGCTGTTCCATTAAGATAATTAATTACCTGCATCAATAGTGCTATTGCTGCAGGATCATCAGCTACTCCTCCCCAAATATCATCTGCCAAAAGTCCCAACGCGATTAAAAGAGTAACTATAGCAACCAAGTCATCATTTTCCTTAAGCTGTTTATCTACGCATTGGTACCAGGTTCAATAAAAGTGAATTAAAAGCCGCAAAGCCAGTACTTATCTGGTTTCACAGCTTTTGTATATTACATTTACGCCAGGTTCAATTAACTTGATATTATTAAACGAAAGAAAAAAGTCTGGATTGAACCCCAAACCAAAGATTTTATACAGAAAACTTTGGTTTGGGGTATAATTTCTTTGGATTCGAAGGAAAAAACTATGGATTATAGCAAGGATGATCAGTCATAGTTTCCCCATCTATCTATTTTATAAGATAAAGAAAAAATATTATCACACGTTAAA
>NZ_JAILQF010000458.1 GCF_024699075.1 Butyrivibrio sp. | reverse complement strand
GGCAGCCTGTAAATAATTTTCTTTTCTTACAAATCTTATAATTCAAGGCTTAATATCTGGATTTTTATATTCTGGGGTCCGAAACTCGCTACGCTCAGACATGCGGACCCCAGGAAGAATATAAAAATCCATTTATCAAGCTCTTGAATTTCATAAGATTTGTAAAGAAAAGAAAATCATTTACAGGCTGCCCAAGATATCAAATTTGCAAGGAACTACGATTGTGTATGATGTTGCGAAGTATGAGAAATATTATTAAATCATGTAGATAGTAAATATTGCGTGAGGTAGATGGTAAAAAATTATCATATAAAGTAATTGGTTTTCGTTGGTAAAACCGAAAGGATAATATTATGAAGAAGAGAATTAAATTATTTATTGCGATGTTTATATGCGGTGTGGTTATTACTGGGTGTATAAATACAAAGGTTCCTTCTGCAGATGAGTCTTCGCAAAATGAGGATGCAGATAATAAGGAAACAGCTGATGCGGCAGCAGGTGATAGTAGCATAAAAGGTTCTTCTGATGAAGCTGGTTCTAATAATGATGAAGAAGCCGCTTCATCAAATGTATCTGATAATAGCAATGAAGATGATACGGAGAATGTTACAGCTGCAGATGATATTGATGCTATTTCTGAAGATGGATATTACTATGATGTAGAAAGTGTTGTTTTATATCTTGATACCTATGATACGCTTCCTTCTAATTATATAACCAAAAGTGAAGCCAAGGCTCTTGGATGGGAAGGCGGATCTGTTGAAGATTATAAAGAGGGTGCTGCTATAGGGGGAGATTATTTTGGCAACAGAGAAGGTATCCTTCCTGATAACAGCTATACAGAATGTGATATAGATACGAATGGCAGCAGCTCAAGAGGAGCAAAGAGACTTGTTTTTTCTGATGATGGACAGTACTATTATACAGAGGATCATTATGATTCATTTATAGAGATTATCGTAACTGATGGCGAAATTGAGTATGGTGAGACATTTGGAGATTAACTCCTAAAATTGGTATCGCGAGCTCTACCAATTTAAGCCATTAGCCACTCGTTTCACTCGCGACATGAGGTTGATATGGATAAAGTATATACGATTGATTTAAATGAACTTGAAGATCTTGAAAAAGAGGAGATTTATGATCTTCTTAAGGAGAGCTTACATCTGCCTGATTATTGCGGGACCAATCTGGATGCTCTTTATGATGCTCTTACGGAAATGGGTGATTGTGTCATAAATATTCTTGATTGCAAAGTGCAAGATTCAGTAGAAGCTGACAATACTAAATATATAAATAAGATAAAAAAGGTATTTGAAGATGCAGCAGAGATCAATCCTTGTATAGATCTTCATATTATAAGTTCTTTGTATCTTTCCAGGTATCTTAGTCTTTATGATTATGAATATAAAAAAGGTAAGCATTATCTTAATGCAAGCAGAAGAAATCCAAAAAGACTTGTATATACAAAGTCAGAAAAGGATTTTGCTAATATGGTCGCTGATGCTGTAAGCTGCATTGTGATTTTAGATAATGAAGAAGATGGTGAGCCAAAGCTTCTTTTATCAAGAGAGTACAGATATCCAACTGGGCACATGCTTTTAAGTGTACCTGCAGGACTGATTGATGATGGGGATGTAGAAGAAGACAGTTCAATATGTTTTGCAACAACTCCTGCTCAAAGGGCAGCAGTCAGAGAGATAAGGGAAGAGACCGGTATAAAGCTTACTGACAAGGATATTGTAAAGACTGTAAATCCACTTGTATTCAGTACTCCCGGAATGACGGATGAAAGTAATGCGCTTGTAGGAGTAGTCATAAGGTCTGATATTAATGGCCAGTTAACTCAGGACGGAGCTGAAGGCTCTGAATGGTTTGACGGTTTTGAAATACTTACTAAGGACAAGGCAAGAGAAATCCTTAAAAAAGGTGTGGACGATAACGGCGTATTCTACAGCGTATATACTTGTATAGCACTGATGTATTTTGTTTCTGATCTTTGGAAAGAAGATTAACAACTTATGTTTTCATTAATGAGGGAGGAATAATATGGGACAGGTATTTGATACTATTAAGCAGCGTTCTTCAACAAGGGGATATACTAAAGATAAGGTATCTCAGTCAGAGCTTGATCAGATTCTGGAAGCTGGTCTTTGTGCGCCAACAGGTATGAACAAGCAGGAGATTCATTTTACAGTACTTGATGGGGATAATCCTATACTTGCTGAGATTGAAGCAGAGAAGAACAGACTTAGAAATCTTGATAAGGTAGAGCACAATTTTTATTATGAAGCTCCAACTCTTATACTTCTTAGTGCAGAGTCAGGCTTTAAATGGAGTCATGTTGATGCAGGAATTGCTGTAGAGAATATGGCAATTGCAGCTACAGAACTTGGACTTGGAAATCTTATCATAGGCTGTATCTACGATGCACTTAATGGAGAGAAGAAGTCTTATTTTGCACAGAAGTTAGCTCTTCCTGAGAATTACGATTTCGAGATCGCTCTTTCAGTTGGCCATAAGGCTGTTACAAAAGAGCCTCATACATTTGATAAAGACAAGCAGGTAACAGTGCTTTAAATAAAGATATTGATTACTTGTATAAAAGGTGAACTAAATTTTTTGCATACGTTTATAAGAGTCATAGAATCTGTGTGTTCTATGACTCTTTATTATTATGTGTAAAGTCTGAAATATCAGTTCTCTATATTTGAAGATCATTCGGATTTCTGAAATGCTTTCCTGTAGCTAAGTGGCAATAATCCTTTTGCACTGCTGAAAAGCTCTGCAAAATGCCCTAAAGATGAGTAGCCAACAGCCTTAGCAACTTCTGTAACGGGAAGGTCTGTATATGCCAGGAGGTGCTCGGCGTGATCAATGCGAACCTTTTGTATATAATCTGCTATTGTCATCCCATAATATGATTTGAAGGCATTCTTTAGTTTTGTGGTCCCCATGCATGCAATTTTGGCTAAGGAATCAATTGAAATCTTATCTGCGTAATGATTGTTTATATAAAGACCAAGGCTGTTAAGTAACTGAGTATCAGTTGAAGAAAGAGAAGTTTTGGCCTTTTCGTTTAGCTTTCTGTGATGCTCAAAAACAAGGCAGAGTGCCTCTCTTATCTTTGCATCGTAGAAAAGAGCTGCAGATGAAGCTGAGCCTTCATATTTCCATATATCCCATAGAAGTTTTTTCATTTCAGGGAAGTTGGCGGTTTCATCAATGCTCTTAAATGCTGTTTTAGGATCCACATAAGAAGGCCCAAAATTGTCCTTGAGAATCTGGTGAAAAAAGTCCGGGCGATATTCAATACCTATGGAACGAACAGGGATATTCCTGTGAATTAGGGCATGGAATGGCTTAAGTCCTCCAAGAAAGCTTTTGATAACATGACAATTTAAGCTTTTATATGGATTTAATTCTTCCCCTGAAATAGATTCATACCAGGTAATACTAAGGCACTCAGGCAAGTCCATATTTAATACAGCATCTTCTTTGTAAGAAAAATCATGGATTTTTATATTATATTGTCCGGGCATTTCATAGTACCAGTAATAGCCTGTTCCCAATTCCGGATTAAACTTAAAGCAGTCTCCTCCCGGAGGAAATCCTTTTGGAGCATCGCATGGATGAAAATTGGCTTTTTTAAATAATTCTCTATAGTATTCTTTATTATTATTGTTCATTTTGGTTCCAATCAGACAAACTAAGGTTAAAATCAGACTCAATGTGCTGTCTACAATTGTATCAATCATAGCCTTTGATTACAATACATGATTGAATGAAAATGAACGGAGGCGTGATGATTTATGAATAATAAAAAGGAGAAAAAGGGATTTCCTTTATTGATGGAATGGGCGGGCAAAGACAAGTATTTGATATATAATTCCGTCCTTTTTGCACTTTTTGCGAGTTTATGCGGTATTGTTCCGTACTTTATATTCTATAGGCTGATTGATTCGGCTGTGGACGGGACATTAAGTGCCGGATATGGTGTAAAGATGGCATGGATCCTTATTATATTTACTTTTATAAGAGTTATCTGTAATGCCGTCGCATCATTGTTTTCCCATAAGGGTGCTTATAATACCCTTTTTAAGGTCAGATGTATGGTAACTGAACATATGGCTAAAATGCCAATGGGTGCTTTGAATGAAAGAAGTCTTGGTGAGATCAAATGTGTTATGAATGAGAGCATTGAAAAGCTGGAATTGTTTTTAGCACATAATATTCCTGAACTTGTATTGTACTTATCGGGACCTGTAGTGATGTTCATCTGGCTTTTTTTAGTTGATCATAAATTGGCACTTATCAGTATTTTCCCTCTTGTATTTGTTGTCTTTGTGATGGTAGTCATGTTTATGAAATTTTTTAAGTATATGGATAGAATCAACTCATCGGCAGGGAGTCTATCGGGTACTGTGTCTGAATATGTTAATGGCATGAGGCTTATTAAAGCTTATAACATGAGCGTCAGATCATTCAAAAAGTATTCAGATGCAATTGAAGAGCAGTTCCATATGTGGAGTGATATTTCCAAAGCAACCGGTCCTTTATATGCCATATATGTGGTTCTTTTAGAGTGCGGAATACTATTTTTGGTTCCTGCAGGAGGATGGCTTTATGTGCATGGACATATTACTGCGGGAGTTCTTCTTTTGTTTTCATTTATAGGAACTCAATATCTTACGGATATAAGACCTTTGCAGGAGCTTTCTAACAATCTGTCTTTTGCATTAAATGGTGTTAATCAGGTAAAAGAAATACTGGATGTTCCTGTGTTTGAGGGTGGTCAGTCTTTTCCCAAAAAACATGATATATCAGTACAGAATGTGAGCTTTTCATATGACGATAAGCTAAATGTACTTGAAAATGTAAATCTTGAAATCGCTGAGGGTGAGCAGATTGCTCTTGTTGGAGCATCCGGAGAAGGGAAGACTACATTAGTTCAGCTTATCTCAAGATTTTATGATGTAAGTGAAGGTCAGATCCTGATAGGTGGGGTCAACGTGAAGGACATCAAATACGAGGAGCTCCTTCAGAATGTATCAGTGATTTTTCAGAATGCTTTTTTGACCAGAGGAACAATTTTTGAAAATATTGCCATGGGGAAAAAGACTACACTTGATGAAGTAAGAAAAGCGGCTAAACTTGCACAGATTGATGAGTTTATCATGTCTTTGCCAAAAGGCTACGAAACAAAGGTAGGCAATTTTGGAGGAAGATTTTCAGGAGGACAGAAACAAAGGATCTGTATTGCCAGAGCGATTCTAAAGGATGCACCAATACTGATATTAGATGAAGCAACAAGTGCGGCAGACCCTGAAAACCAGGTGGAGATCGATAAGGCAATAGCTAACCTTTGCAAGGGAAAGACTGTGATCATAGTAGCTCACAGACTGGGAATAACAGCTCTTTGCGATAGGGTGGCAGTAGTGGAAAAAAATACCGTCACAGATGTATTGCCGCTGCAGGACCTTATTTTGACAAATGAATATTTTAAAAAGAGCTGGGAAAGCTATACTGCTGCAAGAAATATAAGATATTCAGCTATGGGAGGTGGCATAAGTGAATAATGAATTATTTAAACCGGGTAAGCGCCTTAAGCTTGCTGTTGCAGGCGTAGTTACAGAAGGAATTATTTCCGGATGTAATTTTATGGTCTTATTAAAGGTATTGGAACTTATTTTTGGGAAAAATATAACTTTTGATGATATAAAAAAGGCCACCTTATATCTTGGAATAATATTTGCCTTAAGGATTATCCTGTATTCTGTATCATATACCCAAAGCCAGATAGGAGGTGCTGTTGTCAGTAAGAGATTAAGAGTGGCTTTGGGCGATAAACTTAGAAGAATTCCACTTGGGGCATTTTCAAAGCAGAGAGTTGGTTATTACATAAATGCAGCAACAAGTGAAGTGTCAGATTTTGAGCAGATTCTGACCCATAAGCTTGCAGATATCACAAAGTATAGTGTCCTTTTGGTGGTGCTTTCAGGATACTGTGCGTATCTGAATATTTATATTGGAATAATAATGTTCATGTCACTTATAATTCTTTTTCCAACCATTAAGCTTTCCATTATACAGGTTAAAAAGTACGGAACGGCCAAGAATCTTGCCCGTGAGGAAAATGTCAGTGCAATCACAGAGTATCTGACAGGAAGTCAGACACTTCGTTCATATGGACTTGCAGGTGAGAAAAATACTGCGCTTAGAAAGTCGATGAAGTATTTTTCAAATATCAGTTATATGTATGAAAGAGCTGTTATACCTATAGGTTTTGTTTTTATGTTTTTAGTATATGTAGGTGCGGCGGCTTCTATATATATTGCTGTAAACTCAGTGATCGCAGGAAGTCTTTCTATACCTCAGATGATCATTGTGGTAATGCTTTCACTTTTTTCCTGCAAGGTGGATGCAACTCTGTATATTAGCTTGGTGGCATATCGAAACCTTCTTATATCAAAAAATAAGATTTCAGGGATATTTGAAGAAGAGGAAGAAAAAGAGGTTTTAAGAAACTATACCCCCAAAAACTTTGATATAAGCTTTAGAGATGTATGCTTTGGATACGAGAAGGGGCAGGAGGTACTAGGTGGAATAAGTTTTGACATACCTGAAAACAAAATTACAGCTATTGTTGGCGATTCGGGTTCCGGGAAGTCTACGATCTTCAACCTTCTTTCTAAGTACTATGAGCCTGAGAAAGGCAAAATAATGATTGGAGGAAAAGATCTTTTGGATGCGAATGCAGAACAGGTGCTTTCGTATATCAGTCTTGTTGATCAGGATGTATTTTTGTTTAATGACACAATCAGGAATAATTTACTTTTTGCTTCGCCAGGAGCATCAGATGAAGAAGTGCTTGATGCTTGCCGCAGGGCAAATTGCAGTTTTATAGACCAGCTTCCTGATGGTATAGATACGGTTGTTGGCGAAAACGGAAATAAATTATCCGGAGGTGAAAGGCAACGTATTTCTGTAGCAAGGGCAATACTTAGAAAGAGTAGTATCGTACTTCTTGACGAAGCTACATCATCACTTGATATAGAGAATGAACTTCTTGTAAAGAAGGCTGTACTTAATTTGCTGACACTGGGTAAGACAGTTGTGATGATCGCACATACACTTCCTATAATCCAATCTGCAGATAAGATACTGGTCATAAAGGATGGAAAAGTAGCTGAGAGTGGTACTCACGAAGAACTCATAGAAATGAATGGAAAATATGCTTCTATGTGGAAGGCTTCAATGCAGGTTAAGTAAATAATTCAATATGGACACATAAAAGTAAAAATCGGACGAATCTGTAAGTCTACTATTGAATGAAAAGATAGATAATAGTAAGTTAGACAAAGCTAACAAATAATAAAAATAAAGAAAGGTTGGGGTTAAAAATATATAACGATAAACAGAAACTTAATGCGAAAGATTTAATAATAACTGGAGTTTTTGCAGTGCTATTTCTTATGGCAGTAATGATAGGTGGTGGTCCATTTGCATCTATACCAACGCTGACATTTTATTTTCCTATTGGAGCAGCTCTACTTGCGGGACCGATATTTATGCTATACATAGCAAAGGTACCAAAGGTTGGGGCACTTGCGATAATTGGCGTTGTTGAGTGTATCCTTGGCACTCTTACAGGAATGCATTGGGGTCTTAACTTTGGTATTTTGATCAGTTCAATAATTGCATCTTTTATTGCAGGTTCCAGGAAATTTGAGAATCCGACTTTTAATCTGATGGCATATATTGTTTATTGCATTGGACCTATGGGCACATATTTTGTATTCTTCTTCAATCGTGAATCATGGGTATCATTTATGCTTAAAAAGGGAACTGAGCAGGAATATATCGATAAAATGAGCGAAGTTGCCACCCCTGCAATGATGATTATCATGATAGTAGGAACCCTCATAGTGGCTACACTTAGCGGATTACTTGGACTTCGCCTTATGAAAAAGCAATTTATAAAGGCAGGTTTAGCTGCATGATCGCATTAGATCCAAGAAGTAAACTTATATTGATAGCTATTACAGTTTTATTTAGTATGCTTATACCAACCGGAATTTTTACGTGTATATGGATCTTTTTGATAACACTTCTTGGTATGTTTCTTGGCAGGGCCTGGAAAACACTTAGAGCCGCATTCTTGTTTGCGGCTCTTTGGCTTGTTTCGGTATATGTTCTTCCACAGATTAATGGTACAGCTCATACAAGTCTTTTGGTATGGCTTGGGCTGGTATTTAAATGTTATCCGTGCTGTATGCTTGCGGGCGTTGTAATTGGAACAACGCAGATCAGTGAATTTATGGCAGCAATGGCAAAGTGGAATGCTCCTCGCGAAGTTGTGATTCCGATTGCAATAATATTCAGATATTTTCCTGCTTTAAAAGAGGACTGGAATCATATAAGGGAAGCCATGGCTCTTAGAGGAATAAGTTTATCTCCAATATGCTTTTTGAAAAATCCGTCGGTTGTGATTGACGCTTTATACCTGCCTGTTTTAGTTACGGCATCCAAAACTGCGGATGAGTTGTCCGCTTCGGCTATTACAAGAGGCATAGAGAATCCCAAGAAAAGAACAAGCAGACTTGATATTAAATTCAGGTTAATTGATGGGGCTGTAATGCTTATCTTTTTGATTGTCTTTGCAGTTGCACAAGTTATGACTTCCTGATGAGCCAAAATGAAATTGTCAGCAGGAATCTATAAAAATGGAGAGCATGTATGAATATAGATTTTAAAAATGTGAGCTTTTCATATTCGGACAGGGAAAAAGGTGCCCTTAAGGATATAAATTTGAAAATCAGACAGGGAGAGTTTGTGCTTTTGGCAGGAGCATCCGGTTGTGGTAAAACCACGATCACAAGAATACTTAATGGTCTTATTCCGGGTTTCTATAATGGGAAGCTTGAAGGTAATGTATCTATAGACGGACGCAGCATAAGTGAGTATAAGACTTATGAGCTTGCATCTATGGTGGGAAGTGTTTTTCAAAATCCGAGAACCCAGTTTTTTAATGTTGATACTGATAGTGAAATTACTTTTGGCCTTGAGAATGCCGGTGTGCCATTAAATGAGATTAATGCAGTACTTGAAAAGGTTACAGATGAACTTGACCTGGAAAAATTAAGAGGAAGAGATATCTTTAAACTATCCGGCGGTGAAAAGCAGAAAATAGCATTTGCCAGTGTATATGCATCAGGGCCTGATCTCTATCTTATGGACGAACCATCTGCAAATCTTGATTCTGCCGGAATTGAAGGACTGAAACAATGTCTGGAAAAGATAAAAACCGAAGGAAAAACGGTTATGATTGCAGAACATAGATTATATTATCTTGCGCAATTGGTAGACAGAGTTGTTTATCTAAAGGATGGTAGAATTGAAAAAGAAATTAGTGGTGATGAATTTAGGTCCATGAGTGTAGAATCATTAAATCATATGGGACTTAGGACTAATCATTTTTTAAAGATGACAAGCAAGGATAAAAAAGAATGCAACGTGATTATATCTGATGAAACAATTAGTTTGAAAGATTTATCTATTGATTATGGAAAAAGAAGAGTTTTAAATAAACTAAATCATGACTTTCATAAGGGGAAAGTCTGTTGTGTTGCAGGTAGAAATGGAGTAGGTAAGAGTACCCTGCTTCGTACCATGAGTGGATTCATTAAGTGGAGTGAAGGTAATATCGTACAAAATGGGAAAGTGATATCTCTTAAAGAACTAAAAAAGAAGGCCTTTATGGTTATGCAGGATGTAAACTATCAGCTTTTTGCAGACTCTGTTCTTAATGAATGTATATTGGGAACAGAATCAAAAAGTGAGGATATGGCTTTAAAACTTCTTGATAAAATGGGACTTCTTGAATTTAAAAATCTGCATCCAAATACACTATCAGGTGGACAAAAGCAAAGACTTGCTATAGCTGTTAGTCTTATGATGGATAAAGAAATACTTCTTTTTGACGAGCCTACTAGCGGACTTGATTATAAAAATATGCGGCTTTGTGCAGATTTTTTGAAGAGACTTGCAGATAAGGGGAAAATAATAATTGTAGTAACTCATGATGAAGAATTTATGGATTGCTGTAGCGATGAGATATATCATTTAGCTTGAAAAATCAGGTCAATTGGAAAATCAGAAACAGAATATATACGAGGGTATCTTACAGATACGATTCTTTCTTGTCAAGATCGATTTAAAACATATATGGATTACTTTGGATTAAAATATATAGATTAAAATTTAAATGCACAAAGAATGATGGTGCTTTGTACTATGCTCTCAATTATGCGAGGGTTAAACAGAGCAACGTGAAGCTTGCTCATAAGAAATATATAGGATAGTACAATCATATTCGGCTCTTATTCGAATCCTTCGAATCCTAAATATGTCGTTGACCGCTTATCATAATTAAGATAAAATTATGATAGGCAAAAGCAAAAGGAGGTTATCTATGATAGCAATCAGAACAGCTCCCATTATATTGGTTATGAGAGTCAATACAGGAAATCCCGTCTTAACCGGAATAATACTTATAGCATATCGTGCTACTGCACCCAACGCACCTCCAAGTGCGACAAACAAAAAACTCATATCAACCTCGTGATCGTTAAAATTATAATTTAATATGTATCTAGTTTGTATACACACTCATTATATATACTTATCTCTGTCCTGAAGATTATGTAACATACGTCGTATTTCCATGATTTTTTTATTATCTCCATCCGGAATTACAACATAATAAATCGTATAGTTCTTAACATAAATTCTATAATATGGATAAGTGCGTTCCTTTAAAGAATGATATGGTTCAAATGACTCCGGATTGTTTAACCGTTCCAGAATCGCACTTTCGACATCATTTACAAGATCATTTGCAGCTTCCTTGTTGCAA
>NZ_JAILQF010000443.1 GCF_024699075.1 Butyrivibrio sp. | reverse complement strand
ACCACCATTACCTGATGCTCTTGTAATATCCATACGAACATCTTCCGGAGGTATATCGATATCAACATCATCCTCAACCTCAGGCATAACAGCTACAGTAGCAGTTGATGTATGAATCCTTCCACCTGACTCTGTAACTGGAACTCTTTGAACTCTGTGAACTCCGCTTTCATATTTGAGCTTTGAATAAGCACCATTGCCCTCAACCATAAAGCTTACGGTCTTCATGCCACCTATGCCTATGTCTTCCACATTGATAAGAGATGTTCTAAATCCCTTACTTTCAGCATATTTAATATACATTCGATAAAGATCTGATGCAAATAAAGCCGCCTCATCTCCTCCAACGCCTGCTCGTATTTCGACAATGACGTTTTTGTCATCATCAGGATTCTTGGGGATAAGAAGTATCTTAAGATCCTGTTCGAGCTGTGGAAGCTTTTCGGAATTATCATTGCATTCCTGCTTTAGCATTTCTCTCATTTCAGGATCAGTCTCATCTTCAAGCATCTGTGTGCTATCCTCTATAGCCTCACGACACTTTTTATATTCAATATATTTTTCTACAAGTGGAGTAAGATCACTCTGCTCTTTCATAAGCCTTCTAAACCTGTCAGCATCTGATGCCACATCAGGTTCAGTAAGTACCATACCTATTTCTTCATATCTGTGAAGGATCGCTTCAAGTTTATCTAACATAACAAGTCCAATCTATTAAAATTTTAATTTAATACAGGCATCCTCTTACTACCCTGTCATTATCGCCAAGATCTTTAATAACCTCGACATCATGATATCCTGCATTATTCATAAGCTTAGAAACAGCTTCTCCCTGATCATAGCCTATCTCCATCAAGAGCCATCCGCTCTTATAAAGCCATTTTCCGGCATTATCTATTATCCTTCTGTAAAAAATAAGGCCATCATCTCCTCCGTTAAGGGCTATATACGGCTCACCTGACTTAACTTCAGGAGGAAGAGTATCTATAACATCAGTTCTTATATAAGGAGGATTAGATACTATCATATCAAACTTCTCAATATTATCCTTTGGAAAAAGATCCGTCTTTATGATCCTTGCCCTTTCTGCAAAGCCAAGGCTTATACTGTTAGATGTAGCAACCTCTATGGCTTTATCAGATATATCGGTCATAACACAGCTTGTATCATTAGTATAATTTAGAATACTAAGTGCAATGCAGCCTGATCCCGTACAAAGATCCATAAAACGCATTCCGTCCGAAAGCTCTCTTAAAGCCTCTTCAGCCAGTGTCTCAGTATCCTGATTGGGTACCAGAACATTTTCATTGACCTTAAAATCAATGCCCATGAATTCCTGATGTCCGACTATATAGGCAAGAGGTATTCTTAAGCACCTTTTATCTATAAATTCATTATACTTCTTTTCTTCTTCCTGTGTCACAGTCCTGTCGCCATGAACCAAAAGAGTGTTATAGTCTGTCTGGCATACAGATTCAAGAAGAAGCCGGGCGTCGAGCTGATACTCCGGCACACCGGCTTCCTTAAGTCTGTTGGATGCCTTATTATAAACATCTACATATTTCATTACAGAACATCTTTCTCATCTTCATCTTCAAAATCAAATCCGAAAACATCTCTCTGATAAGTTCTCCAATCAAATATAGCCTCTACTGAAGCGATACCAACCTCGATCATAGAATCGTCAGGCTCTTTAGTCGTAAGATGTTGAAGTAAAAGGCCCGGCTTCGAGATTATGGATATAACCGGATTATCACTTTTGCCTGCAAGTCGAATAAGCTCATATGATATTCCTGAAACCACAGGAAGAAGCAGTATACGATATAAAAGCTTCATTGCTACACTTTCAGTATTAATAAACATAAAAAGAATAATACTTACAACAAGAACAAATAAGATAAAGCTGCTTCCACATCTTTTGTGAAATCTCGAGGACCTTTTTACATTGGCAACTGTAAGTGGAAGTCCTGATTCAATACAGTTAATGCATTTATGTTCCGCTCCATGATATCTGAAAAGTCTCTTTATATCAGGCATAAGAGTTATCGCAAGAATATACAAAATGAATATGGTAATCCTTATAATACCTTCAGCAACTGCCTGAAGTGCCTGGCTTTGAAGATATGTATTCATCCATGCAGAAAGTCTTTCAGGAAGAATAAGAAAAAGACATATAGCAAGAGCAAATGCTACTACAGTAGTAATAGCAGAAAAGAACTTATCACCTTTACCACCTGTTACTGCATCAGCAGCCTTATCTGCTTTAGTTGCATCCTCTTCATCATCCTCATAAAAATCCGCAGATCTGTTAAGAGATTTAGTACCAAGAACAAGAGAATCTATAAATACAAATATTCCTCTTACAAATGGGATTCTAAGAAGTGGTGATCCTGAAAGTATCCCGTGATATTCATCTATTTCGACATGTACTTCTCCATCAGGTTTACGAACAGCTACAGCATAAAGGTCTTTATTACGCATCATAACGCCCTCAAGTACTGCCTGTCCTCCGATTCCCGAATAATGGGTAATCTTCTTCTTCATATATAACCATCCCCCGTTTTGTGCTGATCAATTTATATTTCTATAAAATCATAATTGAAAAGTTAATTCAGGATATATCCCTACTTTGCATATATCCAAGATAAGTTAGACTAAAAAATGAGGCTGAGGCTCTTGCCTCAACCTCATCATTGGATTCTCTGTGAATCTCAAGCAAAGTCTGCTTATTATGCTTCTGTCTTCATGCCGTACTTCTTGTTGAATCTCTCGATACGACCACGAGCTGAAGCTGCCTTCTGCTGTCCAGTGTAGAATGGATGGCACTTAGAACAAATTTCTACGTGGATCTCCTTCTTAGTGGAACCTACTGTGAAAGTATTACCGCAGTTGCAAGTAACTGTTGCCTGATAGAATTCTGGCTGTAAATCCTGCTTCATTTTTACTCACCTCTCTATATCTGAATAAACTTTCGAAAAATTCCGCATCTTTTTTTGAATGCACAATTTCCGACTGTGCTGCTGTCCACATAGACAGCTATGTAATAATAGCACAAATTAGGTTTATACGCAAGTGGAATTTATCATTAAGGATAAAGTCACATAATCTCATTTATAACTATGAAATAGTCATAATTATTATTTCTTCATTCTGCGCTGACGTACGATCTCATAAGCAAGTACGCCTGCTGCAACAGAAGCATTAAGTGATTCGATCTCGCCATTTACAGGAATGGAAGCGATCATATCGCACTTTTCTCTCACAAGTCTGCTGACTCCTGATCCTTCATTGCCTATTACAAGTCCGATAGGTCCTGTAAGATCAAGATCGTACATCGGCTTTCCATCCATATCTGCACATACAAACCACATTCCACGCTTTTTAAGATCTTCAATGGTCTTGGATATGTTAGTAACTTTAACTACAGGAGTGTAATTAAGAGCACCTGCTGATGTCTTTGCAACTGTAGCTGTAAGGCCTACTGCACGGTTCTTGGGAATGATAACCCCATGAGCACCTGCAACATTAGCACTTCTTATAATAGCTCCAAGATTATGAGGATCTTCAATATTATCAAGTATGAGAACAAAAGGAGCTTTGCCTTCTGCCTCAGCCTTGCTGAATATATCTTCAATCTCAGAATAATCATATGCTGCAGCAAAGGCTATAACACCCTGATGCTTACCTGTAACAGATATCTGATCAAGACGCTCTCTTGCCACAAACTTAACTATAGTTCCTGCCTTCTTGGCTTCACGACGAATTGTTGATACAGCTCCGTCCGTGCACCCATCAAGAACATAGAGTTTGTCTATGGTCTTTCCGCTTCTGAAGGCTTCAAGAACAGCATTTCTTCCTTCTATTGCAAGAGAATCTTCAGGTACCACGATCTCTTCTTCATCTTTTATGTCCTTATCGCGGTCATTATCGCGTCTCTTTACATAGTCTCTACCACGGTCTCTGCCACGGCTTTTATCATCATCTTTTTCATAGCTATGGCTTCTTCCTGATACTCTGCCAAGAGATTTTCCGCTTCTATTATCATTTTTTCTAAAATTACTATTATCTCTCATATAATTCTCCAAGAGTGAAAATGTACTGCCGGCAAATATATTCACTATTTGCCGGATCATATTACTAAACTATTACTTCTTACTGGCATCAAGAAGCTCTACTCCGTACTTTACAAGATCAAGTACCCTGTCAAGTCTTCCTGCAAGATACAGATATCCGCACAAAGCTTCAAGCCCGGTAGCCTTACGATAATCAATCACAGACTGATTCTTGGCACTAGTATAGGATTTTGCATTCCTTCCTCTGTGATATACTGCCTCTTCCTCTTTGGTCAGCTTATCCATGATGGAATCTATAATAAATGCCTGCGCTGCAGCATTCACATAGTGTACTTTAGCCTTATTCAGTGTATTGGCAGGTCTGTTAGACTGCTCAGTAACAAGAGAACGGATGATTATCTCATATACACTATCGCCTATAAAAGCAAGTGCAAGAGGAGAATACGTCCTCATATCTATCTTTTTAAGCCCAAAGCTATCACGTATAACACCTGCAAGGTCAGCTATATTGCTACTGTCACTATGACAGCTTTCCTTTTGATCTTGTCCAGAGGATTCAACAGGATTTTTTTCAGATTCTTTATCAAGGTCCATATCAATATCATTCAGGCCTTTATTGTCCATACTACGCCTTCTCTTGTATCTTTGATCTCAACGCCCTTTGCAAGAAGTTCGTCTCTTATAGCATCAGCTGTCGCAAAATCCTTATTCTTCTTAGCCTGCGCTCTTCTTTCGATAGCATCAAGTACATATTTTTCAAGCTCAGGGTCAACGCTTTCACCCTCATTAGAAAGAGCCTTTGCATGAGCAATAAGATCAAGTGACAGAACTTCATCAAAGTTCTTAATGATAGCAAGTTTGGTTGCATCATTGGTATCAGCCTTTAAAGCATCATATAAAACAGTAATAGCCATCGCAGTGTTAAGATCACCACATACGCTATCAGCAAATTTCTCTTCAAAGCTCTTTAATACATTATCGTCAACTGTTCCCTCTTCTTTAAGTTCAGAAACTCTCTTAACAAGCTTGTTATAAGTAACTGTTGCCTGATCAAGAGCTTCAAAAGAAAATACAAGTGGTTTTCTGTAATGAGACTGAAGGCAGAAAAATCTGTATACAAGCGGATCATAACCTTTTTCCTTAAGTACTGATACAGTAAGGATTGCACCTTTAGACTTACTCATCTTGCCTGACTGATCATTAAGATGATTGGAATGGAACCAGTATTTGCACCATTCATGTCCAAGATAGCTTTCTGACTGAGCAATCTCATTAGTATGATGAGGGAAAATATTGTCAACGCCGCCGCAGTGGATATCGATATACTCGCCAAGATGCTTCATGGAAATGCATGAGCATTCAATATGCCAACCTGGATATCCAACTCCCCATGGGCTATCCCACTTAAGAGCCTGATCTTCAAACTTTGACTTTGTAAACCAGAGAACGAAATCAGTCTTATTCTTCTTATTAACGTCCTCCTGAACATCATCACGAACTCCTACATGAAGAGCTTCTTTTTCAACTTCTGAGGAGAACACATAATAATCCTTGAGCTTACTTGTATCAAAATATACATTGCCACCAGCAACATAGGCATAGCCCTTGTCAAGAAGTGACTCTACCATATGTATAAACTCCGGAATGCAGTTAGTTGCGGGTTCTACAACGTCAGGTCTTTTATTGCCAACAGCATCAAAATCTGTAAAAAAGGCATTAGTATAATACTTAGCGATCTCCATTACAGTCTTATGCTCTCTCTTAGCACCGGCAAGCATCTTATCTTCACCTGTATCAGCATCTGATGAAAGATGACCTACGTCAGTAATATTCATTACTCTTTTTACATCATAGCCTGCATACATAAGGGACTTAATAAGAACATCCTGCATAATATATGTTCTGATATTACCAATATGTGCATAATGATAAACAGTAGGTCCGCAGGTATACATTGATACCTTACCTTCTTCTCTAGGATTAAATTCTTCAACGCTTCTTGAAAGTGTATTATAAAAAGTAAATTTGTGTGCCATTTGTAATCTCCATAAAATTAGTATTTATTATGTAGTTTTATATTTGGGCAACTACATTCCCATCAGGATTCGAGATTACAGGCCGGACAGGCTGCGCATCCTCCGTCACTTGAGGCTTCTCCAGCCTGAAATGTAGCATTTCTTGAAGGAGCGTCCATAGGAGTTGTCAAAAGACATATAGCCTGAGAGGAAATACCCTCTCCGCTTCCTGTAAAGCCAAGGCCCTCTTCTGTTGTAGCCTTTACATTAACCTGAGAAATATCAATACCAAGTACATCAGCAATATTCTGTCTCATAGTATCAATATAAGGTCTCATTTTAGGTCTTTGTGCAATAATTGTAGCGTCGATATTCTCGATGATAAAGCGTGACTCTTCAAGTCTTCTGCCAACTTCAGCCATAAGCTTCATAGAATCAGCTCCCTCAAATTCAGGATCTGTATCAGGAAAAAGCTTACCTATATCACCAAGAGCAGCTGCGCCAAGAAGAGCATCCATTATTGCATGAAGAAGAACATCTGCATCAGAATGTCCATCAAGACCTTTTTCGTATGGTATATCTACACCGCCAATTATAAGCTTACGGTTTTCTGCAAGACGGTGAACATCATATCCCATTCCTATACGCATATATTTAAACCCTTTCTAAATAAACAAATAATTTCTTTTAGTAAAAAAATGTATGTAAAGCGAAACTATATTATATACCAAGCCCCGTTATTAATTAAGGGCTTAACATCACAATTTGATTCTACGACATTCATAATACATTAATAAGTACTTCAATTACAAGAGCAGCTCCGCATGCACATACTGCAACAGTCAAAAGGTTTTTTCTTAAATAAGAAAGAATAAGTGCGATTACAAGACCTGCAGCTCCTGCCATAAGACTAAGTCCTTCTGACATAAGTATTGCGGGAAATGTCATTGCCGCAAGTGTAGCATAGGGAACATAAAAAAGAAACGACTTTATAAATGGGCTCTTTATTTCTTTTCTTATAAGAGCAAGAGGAAAAACTCTGATAAGATAAGTGACAACAGCCATTACAATTATATAAATATAGACATTCATTACAGCTGCGCCTCCTTTTTATTATTATCAGAAATATCTGCCTTTGCAGTGCTGTCTTTTGCTCCAATGCTATCTTTATTATCTTCAAGACTTTCATCAGTTTTTATAGGTGCAACAAGAGCTGCAACTGCGCTGATGATGACAGTTACAATGATTATCCTCATACCGGATGAGACGACAGTTTTTAGTAAAGGTGCAAATGTCATAAGGCAGGAAAAAGCCATAGCACTTATTACAACACACATAACCGCTTTATTATCTCTGGCAGGAGGGATTATGATAGCAATAAACATGCCATAAATAGCAAGACCCAGACATGCTATGAGCATTGGAGGAAGTATCTGCCCTGCAAAAGCGCCAAGGAAGGTTCCAAGAACCCATCCAAATACCGAGACGCTTATAAGTCCATATGAATATGCAGGCTTTAATTCTCCCTTATTAAGAACACTAAGCGCAAAAATCTCATCTGTAACACCATAAGCTATCGCCATTCTGTGAAGAATGCCTGTTTTAGGAGAAAGCTTCTGCGTAAGCGCTGTAGACATAAGCATATATCGAAGATTTATGATAAACTGCAGTACAGCCATTTCAAAAAGCGATACTCCATCTCTTATGGAATCAAGAGATGCGTACTGACCTGCACTTGTCACATTGGTTATAGACATTATCACTGCCTGAAGCGTTGAAAGTCCTTTATTGCTTGCTACAATTCCAAAAGCAAAAGATACTGCCATATAGCCTGTACAAATTGGTATCCCGTTTTTAAGACCTCTACGGTATTCTGAAGCGTTATTCATTTTAGCCCTCTATTTCGTCAATAACTTTTCTGATTTCATCTTCAGCAGCATCAGACAGACTTCCCTGAACCATTTTTTCAGATCCGCCTCCCTTAGCGCTAAAGCGTTCTCTAAGAGCTGCTGCAACTAGTCTTGCATCTGAATTCAAACTTCCGCAAACATAGCGATATCCTGCATCTGTCTTGACAAAAAAGGTGCAATAACCGCTGTGATCTATAGTTAAAGCGTTAATTGCATTCTGAACAGATTTATTGTCCATATCCTCTGTAAATACGACAACATTCTTCTGATCTTTAGGAATCTCCTTAAGCTTATACGCCAAAAGCTCAGCCTTAGCCTTTTGAAGACTTCCCTTGACTGCAAAAAGCTCATCCCTTAACTTATTGACCTGTCCCGGAACATTATCAACAGAAGTTGTAAGGCTCCCCGCAAGATTCTGAATAAGCACATGTTCCTTATCAAGAGTCTTCAAAGCTCGCAGTCCGCATTCTATAAAGATTCTTACGCCGCCCTTATAATTCTGACGATTAAGAACCTTTAAAAAGCCTATCTCGCCGGTTTTCCTAACATGAGGTGCACAGCAGGCACATACATCAATGCCTTTGACAGTTACGATCCTTACATCACCGTCAAGCTCCTTCTTGCTTCTATATTCAAGCTTTTCAAGTTCTTCTTTGGAAGGCCAGGAAATCTCAATGTCAAGATTCCTGATTATAGCTTCATTGACCCTTCTTTCTATATCAAGGACCTGCTCATCATCCAAAGGGCCATTAAAGTCCATGGTAACGACCTGTCTGCTCAAATGAAAGCCAACATTATCATATCCATATAAATTATGTACTGTTCCTGAGAAAATATGCTCACCTGAATGCTGCTGCATCTGATCAAAGCGATGATCCCAGTCGATAATGCCGAAAACACTGTCTCCTTCTTTAAAATCGCCTCTTACAACATGGGATATGATCTCAATCGTGCCTTCTTTTTCTATCTGAACATCAAGAACCTGCTCACCGTTTAAAGTCCCAAAGTCAGCCTCCTGACCTCCTTCTTCCGGAAAAAAAAGAGTCTTGTCAAGTAACACTTTCTTTGCACCCTTATATTCTCCGTCTAAGATCTCAGCACTTTCTACTACCTTTGCTTCAAATTCAGTAGCATAAGCATCTTTATCATAAAGTTTAATTGTGGATATAGACATACAATCCCCCGATTATTTCTTCTTTGTAAAACTTTATATATTCTATCACACTTTAACGCACTATTCACCTAAAAGGCTCAAGCGAACTACCCATCATCTAAAGATAATGGCTGCATCGTTATTAAAGGAAGGCTCCGTTACTGTATAAGAGGCTTTTAAGCATTTAAAAACCGGCAAAGCCTTTCAGCTCTGCCGGTTAATGATCACATAAAAAAATCTATTACTTATCTGCTTCAAGAGGAAGATTTGCAAGAATACCTGTAATCTTCTCACGAACGTCATCAAATTCCATATCAAGTGCATATGCAATCTCTGAATAGAAAAGCTTCTCAGCGATTCCAAGATACTTCTCATCCATTGAAGCAAATTTCTTGCCTTCAGAAGCACGAACAGCCTTGATGTGATAAAGAGTCTTGATAAGTCCAAGAATGTCCTCAACTTCATTCTTCTTGCAAATATCTGAGATAACAACCTCAGCCTTCTTACCTGCAGGAAGATCTGTAAGGCTCATATCATCAAGTCCATCAATAAGATCAGCAGCTGCTTCTGCAGAAACAACTTCACGCATCTTATCTTCAGCACCGTCCATAGGAACGTATAATACACCACCTCTGTCAATAGCAGAAATCATCTGGTAATACATCTTTTCACTTCCCTTAGGAAGGAATGATGGTACAAGTGTGTCTGCGACCTTGCACAACCCATGATTTCCATAAACTGCAACATCTCCTATACTAAGCATTTCCACCTCTCTTTGTTACCATCCGAACGAACTATGTAAGCGTTTACTATAAACTTTAAAAAATATGACCTGCAAGGATGATTTGCAGGTCAAATCATAAAATGATTATAGCACAATTTTAATGAAAATGTAATACTTTTTGATACGAAAATACGCAAAAAGTTTCCGAATTTGAATATATGGACAAATTGTACAAAAACTGTTTAGCTTTTGATTTTTATTCGTAAATAATGCCTTGATTCCCATAGATCTGTTCGAAGTCGTAACGCGTCAAGCAGTTATAATACTCGGTTTGAGAGGTTTTGAGCATGGGATTGTAAGAGCTCTTAATGGTATGATGCCAATAGAAACCAAGATGCTTCATAACCCTCCTAGATTTAGTGTTTCCTTTGTAATATGCACACCATATTTGGTCAAGATTTAGATTACGAAATCCGTAACAAATTAGTTCAAAAGCCGCTTCAGATGCAAATCCGCGATGCCAATATCTGCTTCCAAGCCAGTATCCAAGTTCAGCCTGACCCTCTTTGGTCCCTCTGGCCTTGTTGGGGCCCATAGCAAGGGTTACATTGCCAATTGGAACACCAGGAGTTATAGGCATTCCCATGCAATCAACAAGTCCCTGTTTAGGAATTACAGCAAATACAGTTCTTTTCATGTAAATGTTTCTTATTATAGCAAGACTATATTCTACGCTCTCATGCGGGACCCATCCGGAATTTGGTCCAACAAGGGGATCTTTGGCTATCGCAAAAAGAGCCGGTGCATCCGACTCTTCCCATGGTCTTAGTATTAATCTATCAGTTTCAAGAAATGTAGTAGTTATCGGCTCGTTATCTCTAACAACCATATAATCCTTCCAGGGCCGCAGATATCGCGGCCCGTATTTATGATTATTTTAATTAATATTACTTCCCTTATGGCGGATAAGATTATCGCAACCTGTTCCCTGAATTGCTTCTTTTATATAAGAGAACAAAATGCCACCATATGTGCTATAGTCTTCATGTTCATAATTGCGGTTAAATGCTACGAACTCACCATCTTCATACTGAACACACATAGCACCTCCGACCTTTTTGACAATATACTGAGTAGTATTGCCGGTTGTAACTGCTACATATTCATAATCATTATCATTAAGGAATCCTGAAATATCTGAATTTTCTTCTTCATCTGAAGAAACGGCTTCTGCTGCAGGTGCCTCTTCCATCACAGGTGCTTCTTCCACTACTGGTGCTTCTTCCATCACTGGTGTCTCTTCCATCACTGGTGCTTCTTCCATCACTGGCATTTCCGGCATTGCGGCTGCCTCTTCTACTACCGGTGCTGCTTCTGCTACAGGTACTTCTTCCATTACCGGTGCTTCTTCCATCACCGGCATTTCTGGCATTGC
>NZ_JAILQF010000429.1 GCF_024699075.1 Butyrivibrio sp. | reverse complement strand
GGGCCGACTGGCAAGTATGGAAATTGAATTTGAGGAGAACAATACATGAATATAAAAAAGAATATTGCTGTCACAATACTGACCACTAGTTTTTTGATCTCAGGAATTAGCAACCCTATAGGATATAATGTATCAGCTTTTAGACCAATAGAAGTAAATGCATCTTCAATAAAGACTTCTGACAATAATAAATATTTATTAAATATACAGAACTCATACAGTACTAAAACATCTAAAGATAAGTATGAAATTGTAAAGAGCTCTGGGGCATCTAAAGATAAAAAGAATACTAAAGATGCAAAGGATACAAAAGATGTAAAAGATACTAAAGCATTAACAGCTATAAAAGAAAATACAGAAAAGAAAAATGATAGTAAAGAAAATAAAAACTCGAAGGATTCCAAAGAAACTAATGAAACAAAAGACACTACTGATAATAAGATAAATAAGGATATATCTTATTCAGATAAAGGTGACGAATTTGAAAACGGAAAGAAAATCGAGATTGGTGATATAAAAGTAGTAAACCTCAAAGGCACCTGGCGAGAAATGGGCAGACAGTATGGTTATTTGATGAAAAAAGAGCTTGAAGATCTGGATACTTTTCTTGATCTCATTATCGAAGCAAATGAAGGGAATGCCTCAACAGCAAGAGCAATTGTGGATCAGCAAATTGCTCAGACGCCTTATAGGATAAATCAGTTTTTTGAAGGGGCATCCGAGACATCGGGATTTACGGTTGATGAACTTCAGATTATCAATGCAGTGGAGAGAATAGGTGGATTACCAAAATGCAGTGTTGCTATGGCTTGGGATAAGTATGCAAAATCTGATTTGGTCATCGGAAGAAATTATGATTGGTCAGAATCATTTGCATTGTTAAAGGACGATATTGCAGTCACTGTATATCATCCTGCTGATGGTGCGTTAGCAACTGCCACCGTTGGTTATGTAGGTGAGATATATGCTGTAAATGGACTTAATGAAAAAGGTATTTTTCTTGAGCTGAATAATGGCAAACCTTCAGCAAATATTAAATCACCGGACCCGCGTATTACTGGTACTACCATGTTGTTTGAATGTCTTTTTGAATCAGATGAATTAAGTGATATGGATCTATTCTTTAATACAACAAACTGTAGCTCCTCTTATATTATTAATGTTGCAGATGAGAATAAAGGACAGTCATTTGAGTGGTGCCCTGTGGGAGTAAAACATGGAGAGTCTACGTTGCCAAATGGTTTACTAGTTTCAACTAATTATTATGTGAACAAAGACTGGTTATTTAATACACCATCCGATAAGAATAGCTGGTCTGGAATTACACGACGTAATAATCTTATCGAATTGTGCGAAAATAATAAGGGAAAGATAGATGCGGAAAAAATGATGGAGATCATAAATAAGACCGTAGAAGAAGGCGGCGCGAAGAATGATCTTACAGTGTACCAGTTGGTTGTAGTTCCTAAAACTAAAATTTTATGGCTGCAGATCACTGGTGGCTCTGAGTGGACAAAGATTGATGTAGATAGCTTTTTTAAATCATAAGCATATATATGATTTTTGGAAATAATTAAATATTTAAACATAAAAGAAAGGGTTAACTATGAAAAAGCTATTAGGAAGAGTTTTAATTGCATTACCTATAATAGCTCTCCAGATATTATGGTTTATAGGTACTTTCCGTCTTTTTAAAGATTATGCTGAGCTATTAATGATATTGCTCCAAATCCTGGCATTTCTGCTGTGTCTTTATATTATTTCTAAAAGAGAAGAGGGAACATACAAGATATTATGGCTTGTATTCATAATGACTTTGCCTGTAGCTGGTGCCCTTACATATCTTATGATAGGTAATAAAGGTACTGGAAGACGTCTTAAACTTAAATTAAGTGAATCAGCCAAAAAGCTTAGGAACACTATTCCAGATAATACTGATATAATAGAAGAGCTGAGAGATAAAGATAAAAGAGTTGCTGAAAGTTTAAATCATATTTATACAACTACAGGTTTCCCTTTGTATCGTTGTGCTGATACAAAATATTATCCACTTGGTGAAGACATGTTCGCGGATATGTGTGAGGAACTTGAAAAGGCTGAAAGATTTGTTTATATCGAGTATTTCATTATACAGGGTGGAAAATTCTGGGATACTATGGTTGATATACTTGCCAGAAAAGCAGCAAGTGGTGTAGATGTCAGAGTTATATATGATGATTTTGGAAGTATTACTACGTACTCTCTTGAGGAGCTTGCAGCATTAAATGAAAAGGGAATAAAGACAATAGCTTTTAATCCATTTTTTCTGTTGTCCAGTCAGCTCAATAATAGAGATCATAGGAAACTTATGGTCATCGATGGCCGCGTTGCCTTTAGTGGTGGAGTTAACATAGCAGATGAGTATATCAATGAGATAGTACGCTTTGGTAAGTGGAAAGATATTGGATTTAAGATCAATGGCGAAGCTGTAAAGAGTTATACATATATGTTTGTAGAATTCTGGAATGCTTTTGCATTAGGTGATCCTATCAAAAAGGAAAGTATTATCGAATATGATCATAGCATGCTGGATACTAAAGAAAATGGATACATCATGCCATATTATGATGATCCTACAAGCGGAGAGGCTACAAGTAATGTATTCTTTACGGAGGTTCTGTCTCTGGCAACAGATTATGTCTATTTTTACACTCCTTATCTCATGTTGGGTGACACACTTTATGATGCATTTATCAGAGCTGCAGAAAGAGGAGTAGATGTAAGACTGATTCTACCTGGAATTCCTGATAAAAAGCTTGTATATAAAATATCAAGAAGTTATTATCGACCATTGTTGGAGGCAGGTGTAAAGATTTATGAGTATACTCCAGGATTTGTTCATGCAAAAGCATTTATCTCAGATGATAAATTATGCGGCATTGGAACAGTTAATCTTGATTATAGGTCACTTTTCCTTCATTTTGAGTGCTTTTCTGCGTTCTATGGTACGGACATTGCAGCTGATTTAAAGAAGGATATGGAAGAGTGCTTTGATGTTTCCAAGGTTGTTGAGCTCAAGGATACAGATAGATCTTTCTTAGATGCAATAAGTGATGGAGTGCTGAGAGTAGTTGCACCGTTGATGTAAAAACTACATATATCATTTTAAGATTATCATACATATAAGGCTCTTTTGTGGCTGCGGTCAATTGCACAGCGGCACTACGATATCTGAGCACTTCAGATAAATGAGTGTGATCATGTTATCAAGATTTCTAAAGCCTCTTGCAAGCTTGATAAGTCCCTTGATCGTTGTGTTTGTTGACTCGCTCTTTGCACTGTTAGCC
>NZ_JAILQF010000425.1 GCF_024699075.1 Butyrivibrio sp. | reverse complement strand
ATCAAAAGCAATAACAGGTCTGTAAACAGGCATAGACTCTACAACAGCATTAGTACACAGAAGTGACTGCATTGTCTGTGATGCAACCTGTCCTATTGATTCACCTGTAATAAGTCCCATACAACCTGAGTTCTTAGCAAGTATCTCTGCAATACGCATCATATATCTTCTCATGATGATAGTTAATTCATCATGTGGACACTTGTCATATATATACATCTGAATATCAGTAAAGTTAATTACATGAAGCTTAACCTTACCTGTATACTTGGCAATAACTCTTGCAAGGTCTTCTACCTTCTGCTTAGCTCTTTCTGATGTATACGGCGGAGCGTTAAAATATACTGCCTCAATTTCTACGCCTCTTTTAGCGATCATATAACCTGCAACAGGGCTGTCAATTCCGCCTGAAAGAAGAAGCATTGCTCTTCCGGCAGTACCAAGCGGCATTCCACCGGGACCCGGAATAACTTCTGAGTAAATATTGATTTTCTCTCTAAGTTCTACATGAAGAAGAATATCAGGGTTATGTACATCTACTGTAAAGTCAGGATGAGCTTCAAGGATAGCTGCTCCAAGATCTCTTCCAAGTTCCATGGAATCAAGAGGATAAGACTTATCAACTCTTCTGACCTGAACCTTAAAGGATTTATGCTTATCAGGATATACATCTCCCATAAAGCCTGCTACAAGCTCTGCAAGCTTATCAGGATCAGGGAGTTTACTGTCTCCGTCTCTTTCTATAGTAACTGCAGGACATATTCCTGAAAGGCCAAATACTGTCTGAAGAGCGCTTATAGTCTCATCAAAATCATAGTTTTTGGCTTCAACATATATACGTCCGGCTGTTCTTGTTACATCAAATTCGCCTGCACACTTTTCAAGCACACGCTTTATCTGACGCATAAGAGCATCTTCAAAAACATAACGATTCTTACCCTTTAAGCCGATCTCGGCATACTTTAATATAAATGCGTGATACTGCATCATAACCTCTTTCTGATTCTAATTAGTTTAACTTTACCTCTAAACCGGATTACCCGGATATTTTCATTTTTGAGTAATCAAACGATATTCATTATGTCGTAAATATAAGGACATATTATAAGCAGTAATTACTGACGTGAATATCTTCTAAGCATAGGCACAACAGCTTCTAGTGCTTCTACTGCCATATCTATCTCTTCTTTGGTAGTAAATACAGACATGCTGAAACGAAGTGTAGAATCAAGAAGATCCTTATCAACTCCTATAGCTTTAAGCGTGTCACTTACATGAGGGCGATTAGTTGAGCAGGCACTTCCTGCAGAAACATATACATCCTTGTCTTCAAGAGCATGAAGAAGTACCTCTGCTCTTACGCCCTTAAAACTCATGCTTACGATATGAGGAGCACTGTCACTATCTGTCTTACCATTAACTGTTACATCTTCGAGCTTATCATTTACCGAAGCTATAAAATAGCTCTTTAGCTCTCTCATAGTCTCTACATGGCTATCAAGAGATTCATATATCTCTTCAGCAGCTCTTCCAAGTCCTGCTATTCCAGGAACATTCTCTGTTCCTGAGCGCATACCCTGCTGCTGACCACCACCATAATTTATAGGCACGATCCTTACGCCGTTTTTGACATACAAAAAGCCTGTACCCTTTGGTCCGTGTATCTTGTGACCACTAACAGACATAAGATCGATCCCCATTTTTGAAGGATTAATATCAAATTTACCATATCCCTGAACTGCATCTACATGAAAATAGGTCTTGGGATTTACAGTTTTTATGATCTTTCCGCACTCTTCAATAGGCTCAAGTGCACCTATCTCATTGTTTACAAGCATGATGCTTACCAAAATAGTATCAGGTCTTATTGCATTTTTAAGATCCTCTAATACCACCTGGCCGTTCTTATCAACAGGAAGATAAGTAACTTCAAATCCCTGCTTTTCAAGATATCTCATGGTTTCAAGAATTGCAGGATGCTCGACAGATGAGGTGATAAGATGTCTTCCAACCTCTTTCTCTTTAGCTCTTGCAGTTCCGATTATAGCCATATTGTCAGATTCTGTTCCACCTGAGGTAAAAAAGATCTCTTTATCATTACAGTGAAGAGTCTTTGCTATTTGCTTTCTTGCATTCTTAACTATATCTTCTGCAACCTTGCCAAAGTGATGCATACTTGACGGATTACCGTACTCTTTAGTCATTGTATCTGCAACA
>NZ_JAILQF010000410.1 GCF_024699075.1 Butyrivibrio sp. | reverse complement strand
TAGACAAAGGTATGCCAATAGAACAGGTTCAGCAGCTGCTAGGGCACCAGAGTATAGATACTACATTGCAGTATGCAATGGTTAATCAAAACAATGTAAAAGAATCACATAGGAGATTCATTGGGTAGAAACAATTTGTTTGCAATTCTCAATTTATCGGGCTTAATCATAGCTTGAAGAATTTCATAATTCATCCTCTAATGGGAGGATTGATTTATGCCTAAATATCGATTTGATGAAATTGCTATTAACAGCACAACAAAGAAAAAACCTGTAGAAGAAGATAAATATACTTACTTGGGGTTGGAACATTTAGATTCTGGAAGCCTTAAGGTTACAAGATTCGGTTCAGATGTTGCTCCAATAGGCGAAAAACTGTTAATGAAAAAAGGTGATGTTCTTTTTGGTAAAAGAAGGGCATATCAAAAGAAGGTAGCGATTGCACCTTTTGATGGAATTTTTTCAGCACATGGAATGGTGTTAAGACCAAAAGAAGAAGTTATAGATAAAGATTTTTTCCCTTTGTTTATTAGCTCTGATTATTTTTTGGATGCTGCTATAAAAATATCTGTCGGATCACTATCGCCAACTATTAATTGGCGTGATCTTAAGGGCCTTGAGTTTGAACTGCCATCGTTGGAAGAGCAGAAGAGATTAGCAGAGGTATTATGGTCAATAAATAACACGTTAGATGCTTATAAAAAGTTATTAGAAACAACGGATCAGCTTGTTAAGTCTCAATTTATCGAGATGTTTGGTGTACCCTTTCAGAATGAAAAAAGATGGCAAATACAATCACTGGATGAGATTTGTACTTACCTGACTGATGGTTCGCACTACAGTCCTAAAGAGGATACAAATGGAATTTATCCGATGCTTACTGTTAAAGATATGACGGAGCGAGGATTTGATTATGGGGACTGCAAGCTTATAGGAGAGGAAGAATATGCCAAAATGGTAGCTAATGGATGCGTTCCTAAAGTGGGAGATGTTTTGGTGGCAAAGGATGGTAGTTATTTTAAGACGGCCTTTGTAATTGAGGATGAAAGAGAGCAAGCAGTATTATCTTCCATAGCGATTCTCCGTCCAGATAAAGCAAAAATGGTTCCGCGTTTTATGAGGGAATATCTTATGTCTGGACAAGTTTTGAAGGCAGTTGAAAGTGAGTATATTACTGGAACAGCAATAAAAAGAGTTATTTTAAAAAAGCTAAAAACTATGCCAATTTATATACCACCAATATCAATGCAAGAAAAATATGTCGCGCTGGTGGAACAGAGCGATAAATCAAAATTTGAACTAGAACAATCTATAGCAGAACTAACAGCTACATATAAAAGGATAATAATGGACAACATTGGCTAATAAATAAGGTCATGAAGTTTCCTCCGGCTCGTGGAAACACCGGAAACGGAGGAATGAAAAGGAGGAAACAATCATGATGAAACAAGTTATTGCAGAAATCCAAGCTGACTTATCGTTGACATTGGATAAAGGACAAATGGAGATTCTTTTGAGAGTACTTGAACAAAGATTACTGCCACTGGAGACAGTGGATGACTCAAAGGAGTTGCAAGGGAATATGTTACCGATGTTTATTTCCGCAAAACGTGTAGAAGGATGCTCAGATAAGTCTTTAAGATATTATGAGTCTACTATACGTAATATGATTGAGAGCATAGATAAGTCTGAATGTTTAATAACAACGGAGGACTTAAGGCTATATTTAGATGAATACCAAAAGCGCGGGACTGTTAGTAAGGTAACGCTTGATAATGTGAGGCGAATACTATCAAGTTTTTTTGCATGGCTAGAAGATGAAGATTACATTGTAAAGAGCCCTGTTAGAAGAATACATAAAGTTAAGACGGGGAAAACGGTTAAAGAAACGTATACGGATGAATCATTAGAGATAATGAGAGATCATTGTGATAATACACGAGATTTAGCGATGATTGATTTGCTGGCCTCAACAGGAATACGTGTTGGTGAATTGGTAAAGCTAAATCGAAATGATATAGATTTTGAGAATAGAGAATGTATTGTATTTGGAAAAGGAAATAAAGAACGAAAGGTTTATTTTGACGCTCGCACAAAAATACATCTTCAGCGATATATTTCCGAAAGGGAAGATGACAATGATGCATTATTTGTATCGTTGTTAAAGCCATTTGATAGACTTCAAATTAGTGGAGTGGAAATAAGACTTAGAAAAATAGGAAGAGAACTGAACTTGCATAAGGTTCATCCGCATAAGTTTAGAAGGACCTTAGCAACAGTTGCTATAGACAAAGGTATGCCAATAGAACAGGTTCAGCAGCTGCTAGGGCACCAGAGTATAGATACTACATTGCAGTATGCAATGGTTAATCAAAATAATGTAAAAGAGTCACATAGGAGGTTCATTGGATAGTTATAATTTGTTTGCAATTCTCAATTTATCGAGATGTTTGGATTGCCTTTTTCTGAAGGATGGCCTGTAAATGGTAAGTTTGCGGACTTTACTTTAAAAATGCTAAAAGGACCATTCGGCAGCGATATGAAAAAAGCTTTATTTGTTGAGAAGGGACCAGACACTTATAAAGTATACGTTCAGGTAAACGCAATACAGCAAGATGAAACGCTTGGAGAATACTATATTTCTAAAGAATACTATGATAGTAAGATGCATAGATTTGAGGCTTTTCCTGGAGAATATTTAATTACATGTGATGGGACATTAGGGAAATATATACGTTTAGATGATGCAATGGAACCAGGCGTTATATCTCCATCAATGCTCAGCTTGAGATTGGATGAAGAACGTATAGTACCAAGGTTCTTCGAAACATACTGGAGTCTGTTCATTTTGGACTACTTAGTTTCAAAGACGAGAAATACTGCACTGGTACATTTGCCGTCAGCAAAAGCAATCGGAAATCTTGATGTTGTCATTCCAGATATGGAAGCTCAGATTCGATTTGCTGAGATTGCAGAACAGAGCGATAAATCAAAATTTGATGATGAGATTATTTCAAATCTCAATTTATCGAGATGTTTTATGGAAAGGGATATCCAGTAAAAACTATAGGTGAAGTGATTGAAAAAAGTATTACACGTGTATCAAAAAAGTTTGATAAGACAGACGAAATACAATATTTAGATATTTCATCTATAGATAATATATCCAAAAATGTTGTTGGCTTAACTACTTATGAAGTTAGCAAAGCACCATCTAGGGCACAGTATGTTTTGAAAAAGGATGATATAGTTTATTCTACGGTTCGTCCAAATCTTCAGAATATAGCAATTAACAGATGCTCTGATGAGAATGTGGTTGGTTCAACAGGTTTTTGTATACTTAGATGTACAGGAGTGACAACAGGCTATATGTGGGGAGTAGTTAATAGCAAGCCTTTCACAGATTCAATGGTAAGTCAGGCGAGTGGGGCTAATTATCCTGCAGTGACTGATAAGGTTGTTCATTCATTTGAAATACCAATACCGCCAGTGGATGAACAATTGGCTTATGAGCAGTTTGTACGACAGAGCGATAAATCAAAATTTGATGATGAGATTATTTCAAATCTCAATTTATCGAGATGTTTGGAGACTTATGTAAGAATTCAAAAGGATATGATTTAAGACCGTTATCAGAACTATTACTTATTGAAAGAGGGGGATCGCCAAGACCAATAGCAGATTATATAACTGAGTCGGAAGACGGCGTTAATTGGATAAAAATAGGTGATGCAGAGGAAGGTTCTATTTATATCACGAACACAAAAGAAAAAATTAAACCTGAAGGTACAAAAAAATCACGTTACGTTAAGCCAGGCGATTTTCTTCTAAGTAATTCTATGAGCTTTGGCCGTCCTTACATTCTGACTATAGATGGATATATACACGATGGATGGCTTGTTTTGAGAGATGAGCAGGATATATTTAACAAGAAATATCTATATGCGTTACTCTCAAGTAGCTATGCATCATCGTCATTTGAATCTATGGCAGCCGGTAGTGTTGTAAAGAATCTAAACAAGGATTTGGTAGGAAGACTTATGGTTCCAGTTCCGTCAATGGATGAACAAAAACAATATGCGGATTTTTTGGAACAGAGCGATAAATCAAAATATATATGTAATGTTACGAGGAGGTTTTTATGCTAAACGAAGACACTATTGAACAGATGCTGATATCTGTTTTACAAAAAAATGGATGGACATATATTCCGGCAGATAAGATGCCGCGCCAGGATTCAGAAGTTATGGTTGAATCCATGGTTAAAGATGCCCTTATACGATTAAATCCGGAAATAGCAGAAGAACCAAGTCGTGCTGATGAAGTTATTTATAAGCTTAGGTCTTTGATATTATCGGCCCAACCACATAATCTGATAGCACAGAATGAAACATTCAAGAAATTGGTATTTGAAGAGAATTCTTTTCCATTTGGCAAGGATGGAAGAATGGTTCCTATTCGTTTTTTCGGAACTATGACAAGGGAAAACCTTGCTTTGAATGAGTATGTTGTAACAAACCAGTGGTGCTTTCCTACAAGAGAAGGTGGTAAGCGTCTTGATTTAGTTTTATTAGTAAATGGATTTCCACTTATTATTGGTGAGCTTAAGACTCCTTTCCGTGATGCAATTACTTGGCTAGACGGAGCAAGGGATATTGCAGATTATGAGAAGAGTATTCCTCAGATGTTTGTAACGAATGTATTCAACTTTGCATCTGAAGGAAAGTGTTATAGGTATGGCTCTGTCAATATGCCTATTGATATGTGGGGACCATGGCATACTCCTGATGACAAAACAGAAGGTACGCTTATTTCAGTGCAGAAGAGTGTTGTAGACATGATTACGCCTGAGAAGGTAATGGATATATTCCAGTTCTTTACTATGTTTGCAACGGATAAGAAATACAGAAAATATAAGATTATTTGCCGTTATCAGCAGTATGAAGGTGCAAACCTTATAGTTGAGCGTGTTAAGGCCGGATATCCAAAGAAAGGTCTTATCTGGCATTTCCAAGGTTCCGGTAAATCTTTGCTTATGGTATTTGCAGCATATAAGCTTCGAATGATTCCGGAATTGAAGAATCCAACAGTTGTTATTGTTGATGACAGATTGGATTTGGAAACACAGATTACAGCTACCTTCAATGCATCTGACATACCTAACATGGCAGCTGCCCGTACAAAAGAAGAACTTATAAAGTTCTTTGAAGGTGATATGCGTAAAATCCTCATCACTACAATATTCAGATTTGGTGATGTAGATAAATGCTTAAATGAGAGCAGCAATATCATCCTCATGGTGGATGAAGCCCATCGAACTCAGGAAGGTGATTTGGGCGAGAAGATGAGAACGGCATTACCAAATGCATTTTTCTTTGGTTTAACAGGAACACCTATCAACAGAGTAGATAAGAATACCTTTAGAACATTTGGTGCTGAAGAAGATAAGAGCGGATATATGAGTAAGTATTCATTCTCGGATTCTATTCGTGATGGAGCGACACTTCCTCTTAATTTTGAAGCTGTGCCAGTCGAGCTGCATGTAGATAAAGAAAAAATCAATGAAGAATTTGATTTGATGACAAAAGATTTATCTGAAGAAGATAAGGCTGAGCTTTCACGCAGAGTCAATATGAAGGCTATCATGTATGATAGAAAGCGAATTAAGAAAGTTTGTGAGCATATAGCGAAACATTACAAGGAAAAGATAGAGCCTAATGGTTATAAGGGACAGGTGGTTGTTTATGACCGTGATTGTTGCCTTATGTATAAGGAAGAGCTTGATAAGTTGTTAGGACCAGACGCTTCAACAATTGTTATGGATACAAACAATGATAAAGCGGATAAGTATAAGGCCTATAGACGCGATCGTGATGAAGAAAGTAAGCTTCTTGATTACTATAGAGATCCAAAGACACCATTAAAGCTTGTTATTGTTACAGCAAAGCTTTTAACAGGATTTGATGCGCCAATTTTGCAGGTAATGTATTTGGACAAGCCTATGAAAGATCATAATCTTTTACAGGCTATTTGTCGTACAAACAGAACCTATGATTCAGGTAAAACGTTTGGATTGATTGTTGATTATATTGGAATCTTTGATAATGTAGCAAACGCTTTGAACTTCGATGAAGAAGGTATGAAAAAAGTTATTACTAATATTGAAGAGGTTAAGAAGAAACTTCCTCAATTAGTAAATGATTGTATGGATTACTTTACTGGCATTGATATCGGTAAAGATGATTGGGAAGTATTGCTTGAAGCACAAGAAAGATTACCTGATGATAAAGCAAAAGATAGATTTGCGGCATACTTTAGAGTTCTTGCGCGTGCATGGGAAGCTTTATCTCCAGATCCATGTCTTACAGAGTATCGTGATGACTATAAGTGGCTTGCAAAAGTATATGAATCAGTAAAACCTACCGATAGCCGTGGAGCTTTAGTGTGGGCTGCTTTTGGTGCAAAAACAATGGAGCTTGTACATCAGAACATTATTGTAGGAGAAGCGGAAGAACCGGATGAAATCATTACGATGGATGCAGAGCTTATTGATGATTTTATTGCAGCTCAGAAAGATATTAAGAAAACGACTATGAAGGTTGAAATCAATCTGGTTGCTATGATTCAAAGACACTCCAAAGATCCAAAGTATATTGAATTAGGAGAAAAACTCGAAAAATTACGTGATCAGCATAAACAAGGTCTGATTGGAAGTATCGAGTTCCTTAAGATGTTGCTTTCATTAGCGCGTGAAGCTGCAAGAGCTGAGCGTACCGTTGTACCTGAAGAAGAAATTGATAAAGGTAAGGCTGCACTTACTGAACTGTTTAATGGTGTTAGAAACGAAAAGACACCAATTATTGTCGAGCGAATTGTTAATGATATTGATGGCATCGTTAAAATAGTTCGTTTTGATGGATGGCAGAATACTACTGAGGGCCAAAAGGAAGTAAAGAAGGCATTACGTAGCATTATATGGATCAAGTATAAGCTTAAGAACCAGGAAGTATTTGATCAGGCTTATAGTTATATTGAGCAGTATTATTAATTGCATTGGCGAGAAAGAGTGGTGTTTGTATGCCAATAGGGT
This sequence comes from Butyrivibrio sp., assembly GCF_024699075.1. Next base: position 8,587 of record NZ_JAILQF010000410.1, on the reverse strand, counting down.
GGATAGATTTTTCGAAAGATGAACGAAATAAAGTTTTAAATGTGATTCATCTGTTGGATGAGCCAGGAGCTGTTGATGAACTGGGAATAGGTGCAATTCGTGATGCTTTTGCGGATTATTTTTTTCCAGGTACATCCACTGTCCAAACAAGGGCAAAGTATTTTCTTATAGTACCGTATGTTCTTTTTGAAGCAGGGAATGGTAAATATGGTTCGGATATAAACACAATACTAAGAAGAATTGACAGTGAGGAACGCAACTGCAGAGATATTCTCATAAAAACAAGCAATGATGGCGTTATAGGTAGTCTAGTGCCAAGATCATGGGTTTTAAGAACACCTTCGAATATCTATTGGAACGGAATAAAGAGAATTGGAATCTTTAAGGAGGATCTTTCTGTTAAGGAATATATACATCAGAGTATTATTCAAAGAAATTTAAAACAAACTAAAGCGTATGGTAATAGAGATAAGGACGCAGAAGAAAACGAAAAAGATGATGTAGATGCAGGCGATATTACTTCCATTCAATTTTGGAGTTTGGGTGATACATATCATAGTGATTGGAGAGATAATCTGAGTATTGAATTGTTGCCTGGAGAGGCAGCATTCTTGAGAACTCAAATTATCACAACTCAGAGAAACAGCCTATTTGCGTTCGTTTTAAAGAACAATATTGAACTGGATAAGTATAGTTCCTTCGGTGCACTTACAGAGGATATCAAAGAATCTGTTGATGAGGAACTTCGCTATATGATGGAGCTGGCGAATGATTTCAACAATCTTGTATCAATAATCACTACAAGATACAACCTGATTGTTTCCGGTGGAAATAACGAATATGCTCAGGAGAATTGGGAGCTTTATTCAAAGGATTTAAAACGTCGAAGTCAGGTTGACCTAAAAGCTATCTTTCACAAATTGGACATTAGGAATCTTAAACTGAAAACGTTTTTGATTAGAGTCCAGGATGCAATCAGAGATGACGACATCGAAGCGGTGGATAATCTTATTGTTAAGCGGGAAATTGCATTAAAAGGCCCGAAGAGAGCCAAAACAAATCGAGTTGGAGAATTTAAGAACCAGAATTGGATAGGAATAGATAGGCTAGACTATAGATACACGCCAGCTAAGAGAATAATTAGAGATATTATGAATGCGGAGGTGGTGTGAGATGTTTAAGCCAACTTCAGCAAGGGACAGAATAAACTACGGCGAAGTGCTTATGCCACCCGTTGGTTACAAATTGGAACATGCTATCGGAACAACATATTCACTTGATCTTGAGACCTTAACGGCAGTAGCTATAGCTTTAGGATTAATTGAGGATACCGATAGTGAGCTGATTAGTAATCCAATCAGTATGCTTAGCGCACTTCAAAAGATATCAGACAGGATAATTGTATTTTGTGAAGCTGGGCAAATTAAACTACCGTCCAAGCCGAATGCACTCTGCTTGACTCTTGAAAAGATGGTAGTCCCAGTATCGGTACCGTATGATAAGAAGATAAAACGTTTTCCTGCTTTTCATCCGAAAACATGGTTACTTGAATATAGCAATGAAGAAGGAAAAAAGAAATATAGATTTGTAGTCATGAGTAGGAACATGACATTTGATCACAGTTGGGATGTTGCTTGTGCTCTTGATGGTGATACTTCGTCTTCAGGAGAGGTGAGTGCGGAACCGATAGTGGAATTTTTAAAATTCCTTAAGAAGCAATTGAACAAAGATCTTGTAAATTTTACAAGACAAAACAATGATATTGCTTACATGATTAAGACCATTTTGCAGGTGAATTTTCAGGTAGAAGATGGTTTTTCTGAATGCGTCATCATGCCTCTTGGCATAGGTTCAGGGAGCTATGATATGGCTGCAAATTGGCTTTTTACGGAAAACTTCCACGAGCTGGTAGTTATGTCTCCTTTTCTGACTGGAAGCGTGATAGCAGGTTTTAATAATCCTGGAAAGACATTAACCGGTACGACAAGAACATTAATAACACGAAGGTCTGAACTTCCAAAGATAGCTGATGGGAAGGCTTCTAATTTTGATGTTTATGTAATGAAGGATGATATCATTGACGGCGAGAGTTCGATATCTGACGGAGAAGAGCAATTTGAACAGGAATCAGGCAAACAGGATATTCACGCCAAAATTTACGTGAGAAGAAAGTATAATACCACAGATTTATATTTAGGCTCAATGAACGCATCATACGCTGCCATTAATTCAAATGTGGAAATGATGCTGCGACTTAGGACGAAGAACAGTTTGTTGAATGGTGAAAAATTTCTTGATGACATCATGGGAGATGACCGTGAAGGAAAGAAAAATCCGTTTGAGTTGGTTTCTCTTGATGATATAGATGAAATTGATGAGACATCAGTTCAGGATAGTGTTGAGCAGATGATTAAAAAAATATGCCGGATAAAGATGAGCGCGCGAGTTGAAGCTAATTCTGGGAAATTTGATGTTCGAGTATCAGTGGAAATCGACTGTAAGATGGACGGAGTTGTTATCAGACCTTTGAGAAGTAATAAGGAAAGTGAATTACTGCCAGATATGGAGTTTAATTCATTGGAGATGCTACAGTTATCGGAGTTTTATGTTGTGTCTGCGACAATTGATGATTGCACATTGGATCGAGTGATAATGATTCCTACATCTGGAATACCAGAAGGAAGAGATGCGGAAATTATCAAGAATGTCATAAAGACAAAGAATCAGTTTATTGAGTATGTCGCGTTTATTCTTGGTGATGACTATGTTCAGTCGTTTTTGGAAAACAAGAAATCATCGGGAGAATTTGGTGAATGGGAACAGAATAGTGCAATGCCCGCTGTTTATGAAAAAATGTTGAAGACTTCTGTTTCTGATCCAGAAAGGTTAGGCGAGATACAGTATATTACTAAAGCTATAGAGGAAGAAGAAATTATACCTCCGGAATTTAGGGAAATGTATGAAGTTTTTTGTAATACTCTTGGAATAAAGCAGGTGTAACTTATGGACTTAGAGAAAAATCTTCGTTCAATTGAAGAAAAGACGATGGCTCAGCTTAAAGACTTTCAGTGTGCAACAGTTGAAAGAATCGATGAGCTTTTTCGTCATGGGCAAAATAGAGTCCTGGTTGCAGATGAAGTGGGGCTAGGGAAAACTCTTATTGCTAGAGGAGCAATTGCAAAGACTGCTCTGATTCAATATGAGAAGAACGATGACATATTTAAGATTGTATATATATGTTCGAATCAGGTTATCGCTAATCAGAACATACAGAAGCTAGATGTATTCAATATTAGACCTGATGGGAATAGTGGTGATGCAAGACTGTCCATGCAGCACTTGAAAATTGCAGAACAGGAGTATTCCTCAAAGAAGAATAAATCTTATGCACAGTTGATACCATTGACTCCGAGTACATCATTCAGTATGACAAATGGTGGAGGTACGAAAGAAGAACGAGCATTGATGTATGCCATTCTAATGAGAATACCAGCACTCGAAGATTGGTTGTCGGAGATTAATTCATTTATTTCTCAGGGGGTTAACTGGTGGGATTGGTATGTAAATCATTATAACGAGAAGATTAATTTCCTAGAAGATGAAGGAACAGAGTATCCTGGTAACGTAATCAAAAAGATTGAAGAATTTGACTCAAAGAATCATATATATGATCTTCTGATTCAACACGTACAGGAAATAAAGAATGGGGAGGAAGTAACCTATTCGAATAATTATGTCCTTCAAAAACTCAGAAGAATGTTTGCAGAAATAAGTGTCAGCATGCTTCAACCGGATCTTGTTATTATGGATGAATTTCAGCGGTTCAAAAGTTTGATTGATTCTGAGGCACAAGAGACGGAAAACGGTGTAATTGCAAAACGGTTTTTTGAGACAAAAGGATTGAAGGTACTCTTGCTTTCCGCAACGCCATACAAGTTATATTCGACAATGGAGGAAATTGAGGAAGCTGATTCACCAGATGAGTATTACAGAGAGTTTTTTCAGGTTATTGAATTTTTACTTAATGATAAAACGAGGATGAAACATTTTTCTGAAGTGTGGTCGGATTATTCTGTAGCGCTTAGAGAAGTGATTCAAGGTGATGCAGCTGTCTTACATCTTAAGAAAAAAGCAGAAGATGAAATGTATGGTCTCATGTGTCGTACAGAGCGTATATCTGTAATGGATACAGGTGATTATATTGATGATAGCAGTGTTCACCATTCACTTAGTATTTCAGAGGGAGATATCCATACATTTGTTGATATGGGGCGGATGTTAAAAGATATCGGGGAAGAAAGATCACTGCTGGTTGACTATGCAAAGAGTACACCGTATCTCATGTCTTATATGAATCACTATAAGGTTAAGGAGCGAGTAGAACGGATTATTAAAAAGAATCCGGAAGAGATTTCAAAGACAAAAGGGAAGTATCTTTGGATTAATCGTAACTGGCTCGAAAACTACAGTGAGATTCCTTCTAATAATGCAAGACTTGAAGAACTAAAACGACAGATTTTTAATAATCGTTCTGAACTATATATGTGGGTTCCGCCTTCAAGACCATATTACAATTTGGAAGGTGTTTATAAAGATAGTAAAGGCTTTTCAAAGATACTAGTTTTTTCATCATGGGAGATGGTGCCTAAGATGATTGGAAGCATGATTTCATATGAAGAAGAACGAAGAACAGTTGGTGTAGTATCGAATGACGAAGGGATAAAATCCGAAAACAACAAATATTTTACCGAGGCAAAATTACGTTATCCAACGGCAAGACTCCGATTTAATGTTTCTAAGGGAGAACCAAGAGGAATGTATATGTTCTGTTTGCTTTATCCCTCTGAAACGCTTGCAGAAGTGTATAAGCCAATTGATTATCTTAATGCCGGATATACACTGAGCGAGATTCGTGAAGAATTAAAAGTTAAGATTAGTAATCTTTTAATTCCGATTCTTGAAGAATACGAGCATGATTCTGTTCGTGAGGATAAGAAATGGTATTATATGGCTCCGGCACTTCTGGATGGAGCTGAATATGTCAGTAGATGGATAAACGTAATGATAAATACAAATCCTGATGCAGATGATACAACAGAGGATTCGGGAACAACCGGATTGGAAGTACACCTTAGAAGAATGAATGCTCTTATGAATGCAGCCGACCGAGAAATGGGACGTGCTCCAAGTGATCTGGCGAGTGTTTTAGCAGATATGGCAATAGGTTCATTTGCAGTATGCGCATTTCGTTCTAATGGTGGGGATCTGAGAAAATCTTCGGAATTGGCTAAAGTTTTCATCAACCGTTTCAATGCAACTGAAGCAACTGCGGCAATTATGCTTGCTTATGGAGATAACGAGGATTCAGAAGGAGATGGGCATTGGAGAAATGTTCTGAGATATTGCTGTGATGGTGGTTTCGGTGCAATGCTCGATGAGTATGTTCATATGGTTTCTGAAGGTGCTGGTTTTGGATTATCAGAAGATAAAAATAGCCAGGTACATGAGCTGATGATTGATGCGTTGAAGATTCATTCTGCCAGTTATTCAATTGATACATTTCCGGCATTCAAGAAAAGAATGAATGGAGAAAGATATCAGAGAACATTCATGAGATCTCATTATGCAGTTGGATTTACTAAAAGCGAAGGTAATGAATCCAAGAATGTTGATCGTAAGGATAGTATTCGAAATGCATTTAACAGTCCTATGAGGCCGTTTGTTTTGGCAACCACTTCAATTGGGCAGGAAGGTCTGGATTTTCACCATTATTGTCGCAAAATTATGCATTGGAATTTGCCTAGTAATCCTATTGATCTTGAGCAGAGAGAAGGACGTATCAATCGATATAAGTGTCTTGCTATAAGACAGGATATTGCGGGACGATTTTTTGACAGGGAATTTGATAGTGATGTATGGCAGGAACTATTTGCTATGGCTGCAGAGGAAATACGTACAGAAGATCAATCAGAGCTTGTTCCTTATTGGTGTCTGGGGAAAAATCAGGCAGTAAAGATAGAACGAATTATTCCGATGTATCCAGTCAGCAAGGATGAAGTTAATTACGATAGGCTAAGAAAGGTACTGTCGTTATACAGACTAACTATGGGACAAGCAAGGCAGGAAGAACTTGTAGAATACATTCTCGAAAGTGGGATGGAGGACAAGGACTATATTAGAAAACTTTTTATCAATCTTAGCCCTTATATCAGAACTAATCGAGAATGGAAAGAAAAAATGAGTGCAAGAAAGCCTGTCATTGAAGAAAAGAAAAAATCAGAGAGACAGACTCGAATTGAAATACTACAAAAAGAACTTGATAGTTATGAAGAGCAGCTTCAGTTGCTGACAGCTGAAAAAGATGACATCAAAGATTACGAAGTTGTAGGTATGCTGATTACTCATAAGAGCTTTGGTGAAGGTATTGCGACGGAATATGATGGTAAGCATATTTCTATAGAGTTTGAGGTTGGAAAAAAGGCCTTTCAAGTTCCACAGGCATTTGAGAGCGGTTTCCTTAAATCAGAATATCCTGATTTTTTGGATAACATCAAGAAGAAAGCTGAAATCAGGCAGAAGATGGATATTCTTGATGAGGAGATAGCTGAGAAGAAAAAGCAGCTGAAAACTCTCATTATCTAGAAAAAAAGTAATAGGTATAACTAATACAAAATTAAAGAGGGTGCGATGAGTACTATAGAGATTAAGAAGATTGGTATAACAAAACTTGATACAGATGCCATTGTAAACGCAGCCAATGAAGGGTTGTGGGAAGGCGGTGGAGTATGTGGTGCAATCTTTAGAGAAGCAGGATCAGCAGAGCTTACAAAGGCTTGTAATGCTATAGGGGGATGTAAAACAGGAAATGCTGTGATTACTCCTGGATTTAATCTTCCGGCAAAGTATGTGATCCATGCTGTTGGACCTCGGTGGACAGATGGCGAACACAATGAGCCAAAGCTTTTATATAGTGCTTATAAACAATCATTGCTCTTGGCGAAGGAAAAAGGATTGCATTCTATTGGTTTTCCTCTTATATCTGCAGGTATTTTTGGTTATCCTTTGGATGGCGCATGGAGAAAAGCCATTCAGGCTTGCAACGATTTTATTTGTAATAATTCTGACTATGATATTACTATCATCTTCGCTGTTTTAGATGAAAGGATTCTTGAGGCTGGAGAGAAAACTCTTAAAGCAATTGTAGGGGATGAGAAGGTTGAAAATACTGTAATTCAGTGGTGCAAAAAATATGAGGTTCTTTTTCATGCGATACATGAGGATGATGAGTTAAAGGAGTTTTTTGAAAGATATAATGTATATCAGCCACCTCAGGGACATCATGGGCTGTATCAAATTTTACATGTTTGCATGAAAGAGGCCTATGACAGCAATGTGGTAATTACCGATTATGGTAAGGTGGTTGAAGGTGGAAAGTTTTCTGATAGAGATTTAGCCAATCCTTCAAAGGAATGGTTGACTAATCTTACGGAAAAACAAATCTTAGCTGTTATTGCATGGCACTTTAGAAGAGATCATTTTTGCGAGGGCAGTTGGATTTGTGAATCTGTTGCGGATGGCCACATGGCGTTGTTGGTTGATACGTTGTTAGAAAGATGTGAGAAACAAGACTGAACGCAAAGGAGGATTGGCGGAATGTATTATCAATATGATAGTCAGTATAAAAATGTGCTTATAAGAACTGCCCAGGGAAGATTTCCTGAAATCCTCCACAAAGGCGATAAACAATGGAGTATTCTGGCACCGAAGCCAAATGATCCTGATGATATGTATACCAGAGCTATTTATTTAGGCGGAGGTTGCTGGGAAAGGCTTGATGATATTGATGAGGATATGGCTGAAAATATCTTGAAGGAATGGGGATATGATGCCAATCCGCCAGAAGCGGATGGTGTTTTAATACCTGAAAAGAATGCCAATATTGACGGTGTAGATAGATTTCCAGAAGGGTACTTATTCAAAGGGAAACTAAAGAAGATCCGCATCGATTCTAACTGTATTTGCTACGGCCCATGCCCGATGCCAGATGATGAGACGGAACAGCATCTTACTATTACTTTGGAGGGTGGTGTATGGCTTACAAGATTATCTTTTGCTAATGGGCAGATAGAAAAGACAAACTTTAAGATAGACGTTGGAGTTGTTAATAATCTGTTTGATGTGGTAGAAAATCGTTTTTCGCAGGAACATGAGCTTTATTGCGTGACGGATGTAGGCTCCTGGGAAATGATTTTAACAAACGAAGAAGGTAAGGAGTTTCAATACAACGGGCCTTTGCTTGAAAATGCTGGAGACAGAGTTGAGGGACTTTCTGATATGGTCAGAGAAGCTACTGGCAGAGATGATTTATTTGTATTTGATGGATGCCCTGAAAAGATTGACTACTTGAAGCTTGAGTACAACCGTGAGACCAAGATAAAGCCCAAACATTTACCGGAAGATGCAGAGTATGAATTTGTGACCTGGAATTATGCTGAAGTTTTGACAATAGACAGGGCTACGGAGACGCTGACAAATCATATTCAATTTGCTGAGCAGTGTTCTGTTACAAATACTTATCATGTAGAGG
>NZ_JAILQF010000402.1 GCF_024699075.1 Butyrivibrio sp. | reverse complement strand
CAGTCGATGGTAACTGACAAGGCACACAGACTTGGCATGCGAATATCAAGGGTGAACGCATGGGGAACATCAAGACTTGCATTCGATGGCTCAGGAAAAGTATTACGAGGAAAAGAATCATCTAAAACAAAAGGTAATTACAGTCTGTGTGAGTTCAGCACAGGAAAGATATATAACTGTGATCTGAATGCAACCTACAATATAGGAGCAAGATATTTTATACGTGAGATAATAAAGACCTTTTCGGCGACGAAAAGGCAGCGGCTTTTGGCTAAAGTTCCAGAGGCCGTGTATAGGAGCACATGCACGTTGTCTACGTTGATTAGTCTGGATGCAGAACTTCACGCTGAGGCGTGATGTTTCGGTACCAGACCGTATATGTAGTCAATGAGTTCATACCTCAGAAAAACAGGTATGGAAGCACGCGACTTTAGTCGTGTGAGGCTTCACTCTTATCATCGATAGCACTACCCTTTACATCATTCGATCTTTTGAAGCTTTGCATGAAGCAGTGTCAGGAATAGAAGTACATCCATGTACTTCTGGGCATTCCCCATTACGTCCTGTAATGCCGGAAAACTAATATACACCTATATTATAATAGGAGCCAAAAGCGTTAAATATAGCACTTTCAGCTCCTTTTATAATATCTTTCTCAATGTATCCTATGAAAAGACTCTCATTTATCTTATATTATGATCATTAGTTTTTAACTGTTTGATGCTTTTTTCAAGTCTCTTTGACCATCATTTATATCCTTATGTCCTGTCTTTCTTGTGGAATAAATGAAGATTCCAAGGAAGACGATTGCAGCAATGATACCTACAGGATAAGCTATTGCTGCTGACAGATGCAGACATTCAGGAGCGATGAAGAAATATGTTACAGAAACTGCTGACATGAATGTTGCCGGAACAACAGTAATCTGATATGCACGGCCGTTCTTGTACAGGTACATAGAAGCTGTCCAAAGAGCTATCATAGCAAGAGTCTGGTTGGACCAGCTAAAGTATCTCCAAACGATTCCGTAGTTGAGCTGGCTTATAAATGCACCTGCAAGAAGAAGCGGAACGCAAAGGTAAAGTCTCTTTACATACTGTTTCTGCTCGATATTAAACCAGTCTGCAAGTACAAGTCTTGCTGAACGGAATGCTGTATCGCCGGATGTTATAGGACATGCGATAACTCCAAGCATTGCAAGAACGATACCAAAGCCGCCCATTGTCTTTGTACAGATATCATATACACATGTAGCCTGTCCGCTTGCCAGCATATCTGTAAGACCTGTTGTAAGACCGCCTGTCTTAGCATAAACTGCGCTTCCTGCAGCTGCCCATACAAGAGCGATGATACCTTCGCATACCATAGCACCATAAAATACCATGTGGCTCTCTTTTTCAGATTTGCAGCAACGAGCCATAAGTGGTGACTGTGTAGCATGGAATCCTGAAATAGCTCCGCAGGCAACAGATACAAACATCATAGGCCAGATTGGAGTCTTTGAAGGATGGAGGTTTGAAAGTTGAATCTCAGGAATAGTATAGCCATGTGTGAAAATTCCGATTCCAACTCCGATTGCCATAACGATCAGACATATTCCAAATACCGGATAAAGCTTTCCGATGATCTTGTCTATAGGAACAAAAGTAGCAATAAAATAATAGATGAGAATAAGTACAAGCCAGAAAGTAGTGTTTGTAAGAAGTCCGGATGCACCCTGGTTACCCAAAAGAAGTGAAATAAGTCCTGCGGGGCCTACTGCAAAAACTGTACCGACCATAACAAGAAGAACTACCGAGAATATACGCATGATAGTCTTCATGATATTTCCAAGGTATCTACCTGTAAGCTCGGAAACGCTGGCGCCATCATGACGCATGCTCATGAATCCTACTGCAAAATCGTGAACACCACCTGCAAAGATGGTTCCAAGAGTAATCCAAAGAAATACTGAAGTTCCCCACTGTGCTCCTGCCAAAGCACCATAAATTGGTCCAAGTCCAGCTATGTTAAGGAGCTGGATCAAAAAGAGCTTCCATCTTGGCATAACAACAAAGTCAACACCATCATTGATCCTTACTGCCGGAGTCTGCCTGTCATCCGGCCCAAATACCCTGTCAACAATAGCCCCATAAACAAAATAACCCGCAATCAATACCGCCAAACATACTATAAAGCTGATCATATGAATCCCCTCCTACTTTATTAGTGGAAACAACTTTCCCTATGATCAGTATATTCCTTGACGTTTTTACGGACAATGAATCAGTACTCAAATGCAAAAAAGAGGTACTGAAATGTCATTTTACATATTAAATCTAGCTCTTACATCATGGATCATATTTCTACTTATGGGGATCACAGTATCGCCACATTCTTTAAGTTTGCAGGCATATCCATTATTATAGTCAGGTACAAGAGCCTCACAGTCCTTAAGATTTACAATAAAGCTCTTGTGAACTCTTACAAACTGATCACCCGCAGGGCTCAGCTTCTTTTCCCATTCTATAAGGGGTTCTCCTGAATGATAGATTTCATGATGGCAATGGACCATAGCTCCTTTGTGAATCGCTTCAATATAACTGATGTTGTCACAAGTGACTACTTCCATATGGTCTCCTGCAGGCAAGGCAAAAGGTCCCGGCTTTTTGGCCGGTATCATTTCTCTATCAAGAAGCCTTTGAACAGACTTCTTGATCCTGCTCTCATCAAAGGGTTTTAAGACATAGTCCATAGCTTCAACATCAAAGGCATTTACAGCATAGCTTGCATAGGCGGTCACAAAGATGACAGCTGTATCCAGCTTCTTTTCTCGCATAGCCATAGCAAGCTCTGTCCCCTTTATATCTCCCATCTCAATATCCAAAAAGCAGGCATCAAAAGTTTTTTCCTCAATTAGCTCCAGCACTTTCGCACCGCTTGAAGCCTCGATAATTTCTGTTCCGTATTGTCCCAGCTCTATTAATATCTTCTCCAGCAAAAAACGCAGTTCACTTCTTGCAGGTCTCTCATCATCTGCGATAAGTATTCTGGTCATATATCATCCCTCCAGCAAAGCCTTTGACGGTATCCTCATAGTTACAGTGGTGCCCTTGTCCGATGTATCTATCTCAAGACCATGATTATCACCATAAATGCTGCGTAGTCTTCCATCAACATTGAGAAGTCCATATTTACCCTTTGTCGTCTTGTCGTTAAAAGCTCTGAGTACCTGATCCGGAATACCATAGCCATTATCAGATATCTTTATTACAAGCTCGCCGGCATCCATTTTGGCATCAATCTCAACCCTTCCAATATCTCTTTTCATGGCACCGTGCTTTATGGCATTTTCTACTATAGGCTGTAAGATCAGTGTAGGAACCAGCACATGGATATTGTCCTCTATATTCTTTACAACCTGAAGCCTTTCTTCAAAGCGTGCCTTTTCAAGCATCAGATATGCATCTACCTGGTCAAATTCAGTGCTGACATCTATCATGTATGCATCACTGGAATTTAAGTTATGTCTAAAGTACACAGACAGAGCCTGCAGAAGTTCTCTGGCATATTCAGGTTTCTCTCTGCAGAAACATGAAATGGTATTTAGACAATTGAAAAGAAAATGAGGATTAATCTGGGATTGCAGAACGCGAAACTCTGCTCTCTCCCTCATCTTCTTCTGATATTCAACCTGATGAGCTTCGTAGTTGGTGGTGAAAAATTTAGCAAGAGCCGAAACAAGACATCCGGCAGCTTCCGGAGATGAGTAGCGCCTGTCAAAGACAAGTACCAGATAGCCCCAGACTTCACTCCCCAAAGTAACTTTAGAACCTGATGCCACAAGAGTTGTCTTTAATGACAGCACTCTTTTATTCTTTTTGTAGACCAGTTCTGTAACACACCTTTTGTCGATGGCGCTTAAGAATTCATCAGAAAGTTCATAGCCGCAGCTTTTTAGTTCTTCTTTTCGTATTGCGGGAAGAAAAAAGACATCACGACATCTTGAAAATCCACTGATGATCTTTTCAACTTCTCTATAATCCTCATCAGTAAGGTGATGTTTTCTGATATTGAGAACACAGGCGTCGGCAATGTTTAGTGCCAGCTGCATCTTATCTGCCGCCACCAGATTCTGCCTGGTATAAATATCTTTAAATACTGAGAAGAACAGAACCATACCAATAGAATTAAAGATGATCATCGGCATAGAAATTATGCGCACAATTGGCAGTGCGATGCTTATGGGACGTACAAATATCAAAAGATTGGCCATATGCATGCACTCGGCAGCGGCAGTTATGATAACCAGGTACTGCCATTCGAAATCTATATTTCTTTTACGAAATATTTGATAAAGAAATGCTCCCAGAAATCCTTCAAGAAACGTAGAAAGCGCACATGCAAAGGTTGTAACACCATGAATATCAAAAAAGAAACGGTGAATAGCACCAATAAGACCGGCAAGAATGCCAACTGTAGGCCCGCACAAAAGACCGCCTGCAAGAGCTCCCAGTACTCTTGTATTGGGAATTGCTCCCTGAACCTGGGCCCCGGTGCAGGTTGAGAATATACAAAATCCCCCAAAGATTCCTCCCAGCACAAGCCCTGCCATAGGCGTATGCTTTTTCTCTTCACAGATTATCTGTGTGACTACAGGTATTCTGACTAAAGCATTGGCGATCAGTACAAGAAGGCCAATATTGACAATCATGTTGTAGTAAAGCTCCATATGCTCCCCCCTGAAAGTCTGTCCCCATACAAGTCCCCAGTTATATATAAATTTTACAGCTTCCAAATTGCATTATCAATTCCGGTAACATAATAGTTAGATTTTGAAGAAAAAAGGACTGCTGTACCTATTAGTACAACAGTCCAAAATATTCTAAAACTATAGTTTTGGTTGTTCCTTAGAAAAGCAGACAACTAAATCATTTTACAGGTGCACCGCACTGCATGCAGAAAAGTGCGCCAGGCTCAAGCTTGGCTCCGCACTGCTGGCAGAATGCCGGCTGCATCTTTACAGGCTCTTCTGCAGCTGCTGCATTCAATGTATCCTTAACTTCTTCTTTAACTTCTTTAACTTCAGAAGCTTCATTTGCTTCTTCAACCTTTTCAGAAACTTCTTCTACTGCTTCTGAAAGATTCTCAGTTACAGCCTCTTCTACCTTTTCAGATGCATTATCTGCTGCCTCAAATGCGTTTGAAGCATTATCATAAACATTTGAAGTATTCTCTGCTACTGTCTCAGAAACTTCTTCCTGCATCTGAGAATTATAAGAAGGTTCTGCAGAATAGAAATTATTTTGAGGCTGCTGTTCATTAACAGGTGCCTGCTGGAAATTGTCCTGAGATGCAAACTGCTGATTGTTCATAGGCTGTGACTGCTGCTCGAAGCCGCCCTGTGGCATATACTGCTGTCCCATAGGCTGTCCGAAATCGCCCTGTGGTCCGCCGAACTGCTGAGGCTGTGGCTGTCCATAACCTCCCTGTGGTACAAATTCCTGTCCCATAGGCTGTCCGAAACCGCCCTGTGGTCCATACTGCTGATATGAAGGATCAGGAATATTATTTACAACAGGAGCATTCTTAGCTTCTTTTTTGATTCTTCCAGCCTCGATAATTGACTGAATTATAAAAATGATATACAGAACAGGAAGTTCAAATATAAGTATGCTATAGAAGAATCCTAAAGGTGCAAACTCGAGAGCCTTCTGCTCGATAATAAATCCTGCTCCGAAGAAGAACTGTCCTCCAACCAGAATAATGATAGGAAGAATTGCAAGGGCAGAAATCTTTCTAAGTTTAGGGAATGTAAATACTGCAAGAAGGATCGGCATTACAAACATGAATGAAAAAATCATGATAGTAACTGCAACATTACGATCATCAAGGAATCTTCCTGCAAGTCCCAGATAAGATGCTGCATTATCAGGGAAAATATTAAACAGATTATCAAACTTAAAATAGTTAGAATCATATGCTACAGCATCCTTATAAACGGGAAGGAAGAACATGATTGTAAGAAGTATTCCTGTTATAAACATGAATACATCTATTATTGTTGATAACCTGATTCCTTTCTTAGGCGGCCGTGCCTGTACCTGCTGTGCGTTTTGCTTATCTTTCTTTTTCATACTTTAATCTCCTTTTATTATTGAATGCATATATAACGCTTCATTTTTTTTAAAAAAAACTTATAAATAATTATAAACCAAGAATGCTTAAAACAAACATAAAAAATAATGAAATATTATGTTTATCGGATACGATGCAGATCCAATAATTATATTCTAAAGATAACTACATAAAGATAATAGATAAATGCCATACTATTACCGCAGCCACCATATAAACTGCCTCCTGAATGCACAGATACCATCCTTCTGTATCTCCCGTAATCCCTCCAAGCTGCATAGATGTCCTTCGTATATAATAGATATATACAAGTACAGAACATATAAGGAACGCAAGAGCAGTCTTCCAGTTAGCTATAAACATAAAGATAAATAGTACTACAGACTGACAGGCAAGTATCCCTGCGGCCATATTCCTGTTGGAATCTTTAATAAATGTCTGAAGTGTTCCACCTGTCTTGGCACTTTTTAGCGTAACTGCAGCAAGACCACTTAAACTTCTTGCAAGAATAAACGAAGCAAATATACAGTAGAACTGTCTTCTGACACAAACCTCAAATGCCTGATGAGTAAATCCCAAATATATAAGAAGAAGTATTACAAATCTTATAATTCCAAAAGCTCCTACATGAGGATCTTTCATTATCTCAAGCTTTTGTTCCTTATCTTTAAAAGAACTGAAAGCATCTGATGTATCTATGAAACCGTCAGCATGTATACCTCCAGTAACAATAAGAGGAACAGCTATAAAAATGCAGGCTTTGATCATGCCGGAAGCATAAATACTCCTTCCAAGAATCCAGAAAAGGTATTCAATAATACCTATGATAAGACCTACAACCGGAAAGAAGCATATGGCATATTTCATGTCCTTCTCTTTCCATTCAAACTGCGGCATTGGAATCCTTGAATACATGGAAATTGCTATCGCCAGACTTCTAAGCATGACTGCACCTCCCTAAATATTAGCTTTGGTTTCCTCAACAGATTTTATATGTTCAGCTTCAAGCTTCTCGTTAACGGCTGTCCTGTCAATTATAGCTTTGACAAGAATATCTATTTCTGTATTCTCATTATAGTCAGCAGCTGCAAAGAATTTGATCCTGTTATCACGGATCATCTTGTAGACCTTGGATTTATCACCAGTTTCAGGATTATAGACACCAATTGAATGTCCTCCAAGGGAATTAACAAGTCTCATACAAGGAATATCTGTATCGCTGTCTCCTATATAGACCATATTCCTGAAAGGAACCCTGAGCTCTTCCGGGCTGAAGAATTCATTTACATCAGGATCATTAATATCAAGTACACCCTTTTCAATCCTGAAAAGGAACTGGGTCTTGTTGGTATAGTTAACTACGAGAGCCGGCCACTCTGCAATTCCTTTATCATTGTAATAAAAAGAATTGGCATAAATTCTTGTAAAGGAATCAGCCATGGCTGTTCCCTCTATCATCTCTTTAAGGCCCGAAGAAATAATATAATGTTCTACGATAACACCCTTTTGTCTGCCATATTCCCTTATCCTTTCAAACCAGCTCTCAACTCCCGGGAATACCTTAACCTTAGAACCATACTCAGCAAGCTTATCCTTATTAAATATAAGCTTACCTTCTGCTTCAAGAACCATCTTGTACATATAAGCAAGGTTCACATCCATGTCATGCTGATTGGCAAGAATGTTGGTATCCTTCCAGAACTGTGCAACATCATAACCTACCGACTGAATATAACCCTGTGCCTGCATATCATCAGGAGACAGTGTCTTATCAAAGTCATAACATATTGCAACTACCGGCAGGTCTTCTTTTGTTTTTCTATCGTATTTAATATCCATAATATACCTTTTCTATATTTCAAAATCACTACATATAACTACTGTTTCCTAGAGTATAGCATAAATCACATTAATACCCCAACCCTTATAGAAATACAGATAATGTCATAAGGCGTAAAAAGGATTATTTGACACCTGCATAATAATGACGTAAGGGTCAAAAGTCATTTCGATTCGAGCTTGCTCGAAGTCGAATATGAATTTATGACCCGCCAAATATGAGCAAAGTAGCACGTAGTGCGGATTTGCGAATATTTGAGGATTGTGGGAGTTTCGCAGAAACGGAACAATCCGGTCGTCATATGGTGTCAAAAG
>NZ_JAILQF010000399.1 GCF_024699075.1 Butyrivibrio sp. | reverse complement strand
GTGAGTGCATGCGTATCATCCGTCTGCTCCTGCATAATCTTAGCAAGATATAAAAGTTTTAATTTTTGATTTTTACCTCTCATATAAGAAACACCTCACTCCTATCCAATTATCCATGTCTATTTTGCCAAATTATGGTGTATATTGCAATTAAAAAACCTTGCAAACTTAATGTTCACAAGGTTTCTAATATCTCAGGGGGTAAGGGAATAGAACCCCTTCCAAAGGTTTTGGAGAACTTTTACTTAATCTTTATCTTAACAGTTACTTTCTTTACAGCTGATGCATTATAGCTGCTGTTACCTTTAGCCTTTACTTTGATCACCACCTTATATGTACCTTTTTTCAGCTTCTTGTTTTTCTTGATGGTCATCTTTCCGGTTTTGGAATTGATCTTAAAGTATTTCTTGAAGCTCTTCTTTCCTTTTTTCACAGATGCTATCTTATAGGTTTTCTGATCTTTAGCCTTCTTAGTGAATTTAATCAGCTTACCAACAGCTAAGGTCTGAGCCTTTTTCTTAAGCTTACTATACTTTACAGATACAGTTTTACCTTTGATTCTTAAAGGATTCGCTTTCTTTATTACTCCGGTGGCAGGTACTATCACATTTTTTGTCTGCTTCTCAAAGCCCTCTGTTTCGAATTCCGCTGTATAAACCGTAAGTCCATCCTCTGTAGCTGTAGGTGCCTTTACAACGTCTATCTTGACATCAGATGCTTCCTGTTTGATATGGCTATCGTCATACTTACATTTACAATATGCTGTACAGACAGTATTATCATCAGACCATACGTAGGTAGGTTTAAGCCAGCTATGCCTATGTCCGGTATCTGTAACATTTATCCTGAGTATAGCGGGATGTGCTATCTCGCTATCGTCAATATAATCCTCCGGAGTGTTGCTTGCCGCCATGCTGGCAGTTCTATATAAACCGTTATTTATCTTATATCTGAGATAAGCAGTTCCTTCTCCTACTGCTTTAAATCTTATGGCAC
Source organism: Butyrivibrio sp. (assembly GCF_024699075.1). The sequence continues at coordinate 13,662 of NZ_JAILQF010000399.1, read as the reverse complement.
CTGTGACCTTATCAACGTCTGTTTTTATAACATCATTTCCTGTTTCTGTAATGTCTTCTCCGTTTTCATCAAGAATCACAAATCTTCCGTTTTGTTTATAAAATGTATAGAAGTCTGCACCATACTGATTAAGTGCCCGAAGATTATAGTTACTTGAATTATCAGTATCACCAACCTCCATATTTATTTCAGACAGATATGGCTTATTATGCAGCACGCTATCTGGATTAACAAACTTAATCGCATCAATCGGATATATCGGAAGAATATCCTCTACTTCTGTTTTTACCAGACTAACTTCTTGTGTAAATGTAGCAGGTGTGGAATCGAATGGAACTATTGTTGAAAGTACATTTATAATTGATTTGTATTTACTTAAATCATTCCAATTGATATAATCCACATCCACCATCCCAGATGAACCTGTAGTCTGCTGATAACGTTTTGCCAGATCAGTTCTGGCATCGCTTGTAGCACCAAATTCTGTCAGCTTCTCAAATGAAATCTCAGCTTCTGTAAAATTGTTTGTAAGTTTTCCGTAAGAATAATAAACAGTTACCTTAAAGTTTAGAGCTGCCGGGCAATTGTAGCTCGCCAACGCCTCGGATTTATAGTGCTGCTGACTCATAAGTGCAGTTGTATAAGGAGGCAGAGATATACTGATGGTTCTTGATTCACTACTCTGTGCTGTAGTTCCTTCAGAGCTTGACCATCCCTTAGTAACTGTGTCTGTAACCGAGTGACTGCTTGTAGTTGTGGTGGATACTTCTGAACCAACTTCAAATGCCTGCTCAAACGTGAATTTGGCACCAACCTTAACAGTGTCAGAAATACTGTAACTATCTGTAGTACTTGTACTTGTGCTGCCGCTGATACTACTTGTTATCGTACTGCTTTCACTCTCAGATACAGTTTGTGAAGCATTTATTGTCTCACCAGAATAATTCTTTACATCTGACACAACCTTCTCTTCATCCTCTGACGGAGTTCCGATAGCTGTTGTTACATAAGCATAGGGTTGTTCAGCATTTTCATCCGGGATAACAGGTGTAATGGAGAAATCACTAAAAGCAATTACTGCACCATGAAAAAAATTTCCACTGTTTTTCGTATAAAAATTAAGATCATTTCCGGAAATACCCACAACAGAATAATACACAGGTCCCTTCAGTTCAGGGGCATGGTCACTATTAATAGTAACAGGCATTGACTCATCAAGGTTCCAAGTTTCACCATCGTTGTTTACAATATGTGAAACAGCCGATCTTGCCACTCCCTTGGCAAAGGTCTGTGAATCCGAAGCAGAACTGCAATGTTCCCTATAGAAATTATAATCTATATCCGGTATTCCCTCCCAAAGTCCATCATTAAAGTTTTTACGAATTAATGAGCTAACCGATGCTTTATCTGCTGAAGCATAGTTATTCTCTATAATAAATCTCGCTTCATCATCAATGATGTCCTTTTCTCCCTTGAAGATATTATTGCGAAGAGAATCGTTACCATTTTGAATAAGCATTTCCATACCAAGTATGGTCCACATATCATAAATAGTATATGGCTTAGAAAGTCCAATATCTTCCGGGGAGTTTGTAAGCATTGACATATAATAATCAAACTGATTTTTATTAAAATTTTTATCACCGTTGTAGACGTATTTGACGCCATTGAATTCGTAAGAACTCTTAACCGGTGCAGGGTCTGTCTCCGTTTCACCCTCTGCATATACAGGGACTATTAACATATTTATTATCAAAAATAATGACATAACTATGGATAACATCTTTTTCTTCATAATATTTACCTCCATATTTTTTATAAAGCTACCACAAAATATGTTGCAGACTTAGCATCGCTAAGTACTTCCAAAGGTATTATCCTTTGGATAAAAATAAAGTACTCCCCTTAACCCTTTTCTACTTTCTTGATCTCATCATCTGACGCAGCTTTAAGTGAATATGTATCAAATGCAGGCTCATTAGGAAGATCAATCTTTATACTCGCAATCTTATCCAGATATACATTTCCTTTCTTCATGCTCATATCGAATACATGTCCGCCCTTTGTCTTATCATCAGACAGAAAATGTAAATGCCAGCCTGGCATATTAATTCCATCCATGTAATCTGGGAAATATACTCCAACAAGTGAACCACAGATGTTTTCAAAAACAAATGCCTTCTGAGTCTTCTCAAGCAAATTTTTTAAGCTGATATGTTGAGAACGATATGGTGCCTCAGAACGTGCATCTATCTTACTGAATTCACCATCTATTCTTACTACATGCATGCTGTTAAGGCCGAAATGTTCCTCAATCCTTTTAGTGAGTTCCTCACGCAACGCTTCAATATTTGAAAACTCTGACAATTCAAAAGTATTTCCTCTCAGAAGTTTTCCGACAGCTGCAAAAGGAATCCCTGTATCCGGAGCTGCTTCAACTACATTTCCATCTTCCATGGCGCGATAGCAATGCCCATCCAAAACTATCATCTCACCGTCAACATTTTCAAATGTTCCTAAACCAGTATCGCCCTCTTTCTTCAGCTCATCAACCGTAATAACCCCCTTGGTATAGCCGAGAGCTAGGGCCTGAAGTGTAGAAACCTGGTACATTATATTTTTCATTACAATACCTTGTATGATGTATATAGAAGCGAAATACATCACATTTCCTCTCTATTAATTCTATATCATGTTTTAATACATTCAGATACTGTGGTCATTTAGATTTTACCGGAGAAACAACCATTGCCAGAGTATATGATATATCTTCTCTACCAATTCTTTCATCCTGGGATTCTTTTTTGGCGTGAAAAACATACATAATCCCGACTCCAAGTCCTGCTCCAAGGAACAGGAATGCGGCCATGAATGTCGGTGCTACATTATTAGCAATAGTTTAGTCCAAAATGATTCATTCTCCTTTAGCAGGTAAAACTGTAAATCAACTTCCAATATATCTTATTCTCGCCTTATCCCGCCGGGGCTAGTCCTACAGAATTCTAATTCTTTGCCTATAATTTACATCTTTCTCCAGCATTTTTCTTTTAAGAAATCTGCAATAATCTCTATTTTTTCACCTTCATAGTATTTGACGAGTAGTTTCTTGAATTCTGAAACTTCTTTTTCCGGAATGACTAATAACCCCTGCCCATGAGCAATAAGATAATGATTTGCAAAAATTACTGAAGCTCTTTTATTCCCATCAACAAAAACTTGTGTCTTCATGCAATACATACATAGCTCGATAGCTTTGTCTATGTGTTTTTTCTTAGAGCTAAGGATTTCATCGATTCTTTCAATGACTACAGACTCAATTGGTATAGGGGGAACATATTTTGTTCCGCCGATAGTTACAGGCACGCTTCTAATTTTTCCACCATAGGAAAAGAAACCTTCGTTTACCAGTTTTGCAATATGACACAACAAATAATAGTCGGTATCCGCCTGAACAACATCCTTATCAAGTATAAACTCCCATGAATGCTTAAGATTAAGAATCTTCTGCACATCATCTGCGGTCATTCCATTAACTATTCCTTTTTCAAGGATTTCTTCAGTCTGAGGAAAAGTAGTAGCAACACCTTCCAGAACGGCCTGATCATAAATGTTCGACTTCATATTTGCTCTGGCAAAGTCTAAGTTTTTTTCTACCTCAACTGATAGTTCTGAGGAAGAATATCCTAATGAAGCAAGTTCCTTATCTATTCTTCTAATATTCTTACGGAGTTCCCTTGCTTCACGAGTATTCCTTAAAAGTAACTGATACAACTCATCTGAATAGACATCAACATATGTGGACGTTAACTTACCGTTAACACGCTTCCGAATATATAAGTATCTTCCGCTATTATTATCTTTAACCTCTGGGGAACCGTCATAAGGTATGAGATTAAGCCTTGCTTGAAAATCAGCTTTATCCTGCAATAGAAGCTGTATTGTTTCCAGATTGTTTGCCATCTTTAATCTCCTTTAGGGAACTTTTTATATGTAATCTTCATATTATGTTCCCTAAAAACATCATACATTTTAGGGAACTTTTTTGCAATATAGCAGTGCAAAAGTTCCCTAAATAATACTCTGATTTTTCTTTCTAACGTCACACCCTATCCATCAGGTGTAATAAGTCGTATATGATTGTCCAAAGACGTAATACGTTGTGAAACAATCATCTCTTTGAGAACTGCTGAGCCGTAAAAAAAACAGTCCTGTGGACTGTTTTTAGGCGAAGCCTTCAAGCTATGCTTGAAGGAACCTCTGTGAAACAGAGGTTCTTGGAACAAAAAATCCCTCCACATAGTGGAGGGATGATTTTGTTCCAATTATCTCTTTGAGAACTGAGGTGCACGACGTGCTTTCTTGAGACCTGGTTTCTTTCTTTCCTTCATACGAGGATCTCTTGTAAGGAATCCAGCCTTCTTAAGTGTAGGTCTGTACTCATCAGAGTCAGCCTGAAGAAGTGCACGAGAAATGCCATGACGGATTGCACCAGCCTGACCTGTTGTGCCGCCGCCTCTTACTGTTACAACTACATCGAACTTCTCAGAAGTCTCTGTAGCTACGAGTGGCTGACGAACGATTGTCTTAAGTGTTTCAAGACCGAAATAATCGTCAATGTTTCTCTTATTGATAGTGATATTTCCCTTTCCAGGGTGAAGGTATACACGTGCAACAGAACTCTTTCTTCTGCCGGTACCATAATATGTTGCTGCTTTAGCCATTTTGAATTCTCCTTTCAATTACCTGTAATTAAAAATCCAGTACTTCAGGCTTCTGAGCAGCGTGATTGTGCTCTGGTCCTGCATATACATGAAGCTTTGTGTACATTTCTCTTCCAAGAGAACCCTTAGGGAGCATGCCCTTAACAGCGTGCTCGATAACTCTTTCAGGGTGAGTGTTAAGCATCTCACGAAGTGTAGCGCTCTTCTGACCACCAACGTAATCTGTGTGGTGCCAGTAAATCTTCTGATCAAGCTTCTTACCTGTAACTTTGATCTTCTCAGCGTTTACTACGATTACGAAATCGCCTGTATCAATGTTAGGTGTATAGATAGCTTTGTTCTTTCCTCTAAGGACGTTAGCTACTTCTGTAGCAAGACGACCAAGTGTCTTATCTGTTGCATCAACTACGTACCATTTCTTCTCTACGTTAGTTGCGCTTGGCATGAATGTTTTCATCGTATTACCTCCATAGTTACTCTGTACTATATACTATGAAAAGAACTGCCGCCAGCCTTTTCACGTCACAGAAACCCTTCACCTGATTTCTGCCATGATATATACGAAGCTCTAAAGCCCGTGGATAGGCTCCTCTGTTTGTGAGACAGACGCTCCGCGGTGCCGACGCACCTATGAAAACCGTACCATGAAGGCAGTGTTTTCACTGTATCATCGGAAGCTTACCGGGTCTTCCGAATGATATTAACATTTTTATTGTGTGATCAATAATTCGTCACACAGCAATATATTTTAGTCTTATTTTAGTGCATTTGTCAAGCGTTTTATTGTAAATTTCAGCTTATCCTTCGTATTCATAAAATAAAAATTTATATTTTATTTAACACAAAATTACAGGGTGTAACTTATATATCTTTCATTTCGCACCAAATTACAGGGTGTAACTTATATGTCTTTCATTTCGCACCAAATTACAGGGCGTAACTTATATGTCTTTTATTTCGCACCAAATTACAGGGCGTAACTTATATGTCTTTTATCACAATCTATAGCTCAACTTCCTTATCAGGAAATTCATACTTCATAAGGCAAAGACCGTTTGCAGGCGCTGTAGGCCCCGCTGCGGATCTGTCCTTAGCATCAAGCATATTTATTATGTCTTTGGGTTCACCCTTGCCTCTGCCGATCATAGCAAGTGTTCCGGCTATGATCCTTACCATGTTATACAAAAAGCCTTTTCCAGTAACTTCTATTATTACTTCTTCATCTTGTCTGTAAACATTAACACTTACAACAGTCCTCACATGGTCAGGGGTCTGGGTCTGTGTATTACAAAAAGATGTAAAATCGTGAGTTCCTTCAAGATAATGCCCCGCTTCCTGCATCTTTTGAATATCAAGATCAAAGCTGCAATGCCAGTCATAAAGTCTTTTTACAGGGAGCATCACATCGCCGTTCCATATCCTGTACTGATAAGTTTTAATAGTATTACAGTGCCTTGGGTGAAAAGATTCGTCGACTTCCATTGATCTCATGATTCTTATATCTTCAGGAAGAAGGCTGTTTATAGCGTAAGAAAATTTATCAGGAGGAACTGTTGAATTTGTATCAAAAACAAAGAGATTACTAAGAGCATGAACTCCGGCATCTGTACGGCTTGCACCTATAAGTTCAACCTCTTCTCCTGTAAGAGCCTTTAAAGCTCTCATAAGAATGCCTTCAACAGTTACAGCTTCAGGCTGATAAGCAGATCCGTTATAATTTGTGCCGTCATATGCTGTTATCAGCATTACTCTTGGCATATTGACTCCATTTCTAAAAGCTTTCTTTTAATAATTTATATTTTTAGTTCTATACTTCTTTGTCCTGCGTCAGGTCAAAAAATCTATTTTCCCGCATGCAACCATAGCTGTCATAAATATAACAAGAGCTGCATAGGCAATAAAATCACGCTTTTTATATATAAGCGGCTTCATTTTGGTCCTTCCGTCACCGCCATGATAACATCTTGCTTCCATTGCCATTGCAAGATCATTGGCACGTCTGAATGCTGATATAAAAAGAGGTACAAGTATTGGCACAAGGCTTTTGGCCTTTTGTATTATTCCGCCTGTTTCAAAGTCAGCTCCTCTTGCCATCTGCGCTTTCATGATCTTGTCGGTCTCTTCCATGAGGATGGGTATGAATCTTAGTGCGATTGCCATCATCATTGAAATCTCATGAACAGGTACCTTTACCTTTTTTAACGGATTAAGAAGGTTTTCAAGGCCGTCAGTAAGCTGATTCGGAGTTGTTGTAAGGGTCATTATGGAGGATCCTGTTATAAGGAATATCAGCCTTATAGCCATTCTAAAAGCCATTACAAGTCCTTCTTTTGTGATATTTAATATCCAGAATGAAACAAGAGTTTCTCCCGGTGTAAGGAATATATTAAATATTACTGTGATCATAAGTAGCATGAATATGGCCTTCATTCCTCTGAAAATAAAGGACATCGGTACATGTGAAAGATATATTATTGTTGCAAGGTACGCCATCGCAATAGCATATCCTGCCAAATGATCTACCATGAACAGAAATATTATGAAAGCAAGTGTAGCCACTATCTTGACTCTCGGATCAAGATCATGGATAACTGATTTAGTTTGATAATACTGTCCTATAGTAATGTCTCGTAGCATTTAGGTTTATCCTTGTTCTATTATAAGTAATTAGTTTTTTGTATATCTCTGATTTATATCTCTGATTTGTATATCTGATTTGTATATCTGGTTTGTATATCTTATTTGTATATCACTGATATATATTCGTTTTGCATATTTCTAGTCTTATGTGCCCAAATCATTTTAGGTTTTAAGAAAATTCTTTCATGATATCATCAGTTGCTTCTTCCAATGTTGTAACTGTATCATCAACATTAAAGCCTTTCTCTTTAAGATCTTTCATTATGTATGTAACCTGAGGCGCAGCAAGTCCCATTTTTTCAAGTTCTTTGTAATGAGCAAATACTTCTCTTGGTTGACCGTCAAACTGCACCTTACCATGATCCATAACAATAATCCTGTCAACATAGTTGGCAACATCTTCCATGCTATGCGAAACAAGAACTACTGTAATTCCTCTTTGTTCATGAAGTTTTTTTAACAGATCGAGTATTTCGTTCTTACCTTTGGGATCAAGTCCTGCTGTAGGCTCATCAAGGACAAGTATTTCAGGTTCCATGGCAAGGACTCCTGCTATAGCAACACGTCTCTTCTGACCGCCTGAAAGATCAAAGGGGGACTGCTTATAAAAATCATCACTAAGGCCTACCATTCGAAGTGCTTCATAGGCTCTTTTTTCAACCTCGTCCTTTGAAAGTCCCAGGTTTTTGGGGCCAAAACATACATCGGCAAAAACGTCAGTTTCAAACAGCTGATGCTCAGGATACTGAAAAACAAGACCTACTTTAGATCTAAGCTTCTTCCTGTCATAATTCTTGTCATTTATATCCTGATCGTCATACAGGACACGCCCTGATGTTGGCTTTACAAGCCCGTTTAAATGAGTGACAAGAGTGGATTTACCAGATCCGGTATGCCCTATAAGGCCAATAAACTGCCCGTTTGGTATTTCAATATTAATATCTTCAAGCGCAGTATGTGCCATTTCTGTATCTGCGTCGTATATATAATTTACATGATCAATCTTAAGTGCCATGTTATTCCTCGATTTAAAATCAGTCTAAGCTATTTTGCTTTAGTTTAGTAAGCGCTTCGACAAGTTCTTCTCTTGTCAAAATACATTCAGGAAGATCAAGTCCTTTTTTTCTCAGATTATCAGCAAGTAAGGTAACCTGAGGTACGTCAAGTCGCAACTCTTTGAGTTTATCTACCTGGGCAAAAATCTCTCTCGGTGTTCCTGACATTACGACCTGTCCTTTATCCATAACAAAAATCTTGTCTGCATAAACGACTTCTTCCATATAATGGGTTATAAGTATAACAGTTATCTGCTCAACGTCATTAAGTGCTCTTGCAGCTCTGATGACTTCTTTACGTCCTGAAGGATCAAGCATGGCCGTGGGTTCATCCATAATGATACATTCAGGATGCATAGCAATAACTCCGGCTATAGATACTCGCTGCTTCTGACCACCTGATAAATGATTAGGAGAAGCCTTTCTGTATTCATACATTCCTACAGTCTTAAGGCTTTCATTGACACGTTCCCATATCTCATCAGTGGGCACTCCCATGTTCTCTGGGCCAAATCCCACATCCTCTTCGACTATCTGACCAATGATCTGATTATCGGGGTTCTGAAAGACCATACCGGCCTTCTGACGTATATCCCAGATATTATCGTCATCGTTTGTATCCATGCCATCAACTAAAACAGATCCTTTAGACGGGTACAAAAGGGCATTAAAATGCTTGGCAAGCGTAGACTTTCCGGAACCATTATGTCCAAGAATAGCTATAAACTCGCCTTTATTAATAGTCATATCGACACCATCAACAGCAGTAACTGTTCCAACTGGATTCCCGTCTTCATCGTGCTTTATATACTGAAACGATACATCCTTAGCATGTATCATATGACGTATATTATTTTTTATATCGCTTAAGTTTTCTTTAGTCATAGTAGTAATATTATTACCTGAATTCTCACCGTTATCCTAGTATCCACACGATTATACAAAATTAGCAATGAAGCGTCAATTAGAGTAAAATATTGATAAAGGTATAAAAATAAAAGGAATGATGGAGGAGCAAAGTGGATATTAATAATATGGGAATCATTAAAAAGATATTATTGCTGTTAATATGTATTGTATTATGCGCTATTGGTGCACGCTTTCTAAATTCCGGAGAAACACTTTCAGAATACGCTCAAACGCACCCGGAAGCAGCTTACTCAAGTACCATGGAAGATATTGAAAAGTAATTAACTATGACAACAACAAAAACAAAAGTAATATCCGAAAATGTAATATAGATAAGAAATATCTAAAATGTAATAGAAACAAGGAATATCTAAAATTGTAATAGAAACAAGAAATATCTAAAATTGTAATAGAAACAAGAAATATCTAAATAGGCGATAGTGACAAAAATATCTAAAAAGGCATAGAAAAAATCCGCATACACATTTAAGTGCATGCGGATTTTAATTGTTATCCTAAACTGTATTAAACGAGCTCAAGAACAACCATCATAGCTGCGTCACCTTTACGCTGACCAACTTTGATTATACGTGTGTAGCCACCCTTACGGCCAGCATACTTAACAGCGTACTCATCGAAGATCTTGTCTGTAAGGTCAACAACCTTTGTGTTCTGCTTACGAAGCTTGCCTTCTGTAGGAACTTCTGTAACCTTGTAAATCTCTTTGTACATCTGACGTCTAGCGTGAAGACGTGAAGGCTTGTCCTTTGTAACTTCCTTCTTCTCGATGTCATAGTCATAAACCTTAAGAGTCTTCTTAAGCTTTTCATTATACTTTCTCTCGAGAACGATACGCTTTCCGTCAGCGTCCTTCTTGCAGTGCTTTACTTCAACAGTAACAGTCTCAACGTTGTCCTTCTCTCTGATTCCAAGTGCGATAAGGTGCTCAGCAATCTGACGTACCTCTTTAGCACGAGCCTCAGTTGTGATGATCTTACCGTTGTAAAGAAGTTCTGTTACCTGGTTTCTAAGAAGAGCCTTTCTAGGCTTGCTTGCTTTACTAAGCTTTCTGTACATTGCCATGATATTATATTTCCTTTCTCATTACAGAGTTCCCTCTGCGTTGGTGCATTTTGCAGCGCTCATAGGGCTTACCCGCAAAATGTGATGTTTACCATGAGATTCGCATCCGTACACTTTGGCTTTACCTTCAGCGAATTAACTCTTTAGTTAAGTTCCTCAGTCATTTCACCTTTTCTAAGCTGCAGGCCGAGCTCTTCGAGCTTAGCAAGAACTTCTTCAAGTGACTTACGTCCGAGGTTACGTACCTTCATCATATCGTCAGGAGTCTTATTGCAAAGTTCCTGAACTGTATTGATTCCGGCTCTCTTGAGGCAGTTGAATGAACGAACTGAAAGTTCAAGCTCTTCAATTGACATCTCAAGAACTTTACCCTTTACGTTATCTTCCTTATCTGTGATAACATCAGCTGTCTGTGCTACTTCAGAAAGGTCGATGAAAAGGGACAGATGCTCTGAAAGTACCTTAGCTGCGAGACTTACAGCCTCATCAGGTTCAAGTGTACCATTTGTATGAACATCCAGTGTCAGTTTATCAAAGTCAGTTACCTGACCGACACGAGTATTCTCAACTGTAACATTTACACGCTCAACAGGTGTGTAAATAGAATCAATTGCAAGGACTCCGATCGGAAGGTCTCCAGACTTGTTCTTATCTGAGCTGACATATCCTCTGCCACGTGTGATTGTAAGCTCCATATAAAGCTTAGCATCAGCGCCGCAAAGTGTAGCAATAGTCTGATCGGGATTCATAATCTCGATATCCTGATCAACCTGAATATCTGATGCCTTAACAACGCCATCACCAGTATACTCGATGTAAGCGATCTTAGGCTCATTTGTTTCAGATTTATTCTTGATAGCAAGATTCTTGATGTTCATTATGATTTCAGTAACATCCTCTTTAACTCCAGGGATAGAACTGAATTCATGAAGAACGCCTTCGATCTTGACCTGACTTACTGCAGCACCAGGTAAAGAAGAAAGCATAATCCTTCTGAGGGAATTACCAAGTGTAATACCATAACCTCTTTCAAGAGGTTCTACAACGAATTTACCATACTTCTTGTCATCTGAGATTTCTGCTACTTCAATATTTGGTCTCTCAAAATCAAACACTGATATTTCCTCCTTTTATGCTTAGTCTACAGTTGCATTCTTTATAAAATCAATAATTATCTACAAATTACTTGGAATACAGCTCGACGATAAGCATTTCGTCAACAGGAACATCAATCATGTCTCTTGCTGGAAGCTGTGAAATAGTACCCTTCCAATTTTCCTTGTCAGCATCGATCCATGCAGGAACGAGTCTAGCACCAGCGATTTCAGCGATATCTTTGAATCTCTGCATGTTCTTAGCAGACTCTCTGATTTCTACTGTATCACCTGCTTTGAGCTGGTAAGAAGGTACGTTAACAACCTTACCATTAACAAGGACGAACTTGTGAAGAACTACCTGACGAGCTTCTCTTCTTGTTCTTGCGAATCCAAGACGGAAGATTACGTTGTCGAGTCTTCTCTCAAGAAGAACCATAAGGTTCTCACCGGACTGTCCTCTCATCTGATCAGCCTTCTCATAGTAATTTCTGAAAGGCTTCTCAAGTACTCCATAAATGAATTTTGCTTTCTGTTTCTCACGAAGCTGAAGGCCATATTCTGAAATCTTACGGCCAGACCTCTGAGGATTTCTCTTTGACTTCTTGTCATATCCAAGGAATGTAGGATCAAGGTCAAGAGATCTGCATCTTTTAAGTATCGGTGTTCTGTTTACTGCCATTTTATGTGGCTCCTTTCTTCAGGATATTGTCCTGCTGTTGTTTACAATCAATTAACTCCAATAAGGATATGACCTTCTTCCAACTAACTAAATTGCTATTATTAACTATATAATCCTTCATAAGAAGGATCGAATTGGAATTAACCAGCAGTGCCGGTTAAAGACCATTTTCACGTTGGCTTCATATAGAAGCCAACGATGATTTTGTTATAAACAGAGTCAGCCATTTTGCAAAGCAAAGAGGCCAGGATCTGGAATAATCCAAAAATCCTTATACTCTACGTCTCTTAGGTGGACGGCATCCGTTGTGTGGAACTGGAGTTACATCTGTGATACTTGTAACTGTAAGTCCATTAGCTGCGAGTGCTCTGATTGCAGCTTCTCTTCCTGAACCCGGTCCCTTTACGAACACATCAACTGTCTTAAGTCCATGAATAAGAGCAGCTTTTGTAGCTGTTTCAGCAGCTACCTGTGCAGCATAAGGAGTAGATTTTCTTGAACCCTTAAATCCGAGTCCGCCTGCACTTGCCCAGCTAAGAGCGTTTCCAGCTGCATCTGTCAGTGTAACGATTGTGTTGTTGAAAGATGCCTGGATGTGTGCCTGACCGTGTTCAACGTTTTTCTTAACACGCTTCTTTGAAGCGCTAGCTTTCTGATTTGCCATAGTAAACTAACCTACTTTCTTCCTTTTAGTTTTTATACAAATGATAGAATGCACGATCCATAATCATTTGTGTCAACGAGTGACTGACTACTATTACTTCTTCTTGTTAGCAATAGTTCTCTTAGGTCCCTTACGTGTTCTTGCATTAGTCTTTGTTCTCTGACCACGGCAAGGAAGACCCTTTCTGTGACGAGTTCCGCGATAGCATCCGATCTCAGTCAGTCTCTTGATATTCATTGCTACTTCACGACGAAGATCACCTTCAACCATGTAATCGTTAGAGATTACTTCACTAAGTTTCTTTACTTCGTCATCTGTAAGATCACGGCAACGAGTATCTGGATTAACACCAGCAGCTGCAATAATCTTGTTGGCACTAGTTCTGCCAATTCCATAAATGTAAGTCAAGCCGATTTCTACGCGCTTGTCTCTAGGTAAATCAACACCTGCAATACGAGCCATTTTAATAATTCCTCCATAATAAATTATATGTATGTACGCGAACATATGGCGTGGCTTGTTGCCTATATGCTTTAATTTTTGGCGTCATACGGTTACTTTTGATTGAGGCATCTGAACAATATGTTCATAACTCCACCTTTGTGGAATTTCTATGCCCAATCGGACAGGATCCGATCTTTCCAACACGCAATAATAATATTGGTATCAAAAAGTAATATACGTAGGCTCTACGATATATTAATCGAACAGACATTTGCCGCTTTGCGCGGCGCCCGGACGAATCGAATTATCCCTGTCTCTGCTTGTGCTTAGGGTTTTCGCAGATAACACGAATGACACCCTTTCTCTTAAT
>NZ_JAILQF010000393.1 GCF_024699075.1 Butyrivibrio sp. | reverse complement strand
GCTAACATGCCTACAACTCTTGATGCTACTAAGTATCTTCAGGAGAATGGTGTACTCTTCATCTGTGGTAAGGCTTCAAATGCTGGTGGTGTTGCTACATCTGCTCTTGAGATGAGCCAGAACTCAGAGAGACTTTCATGGACATTCGAAGAAGTTGATGAGAAGCTTCACGGAATCATGAAGAACATCTATAAGAACATTTCTGAAGCAGCTAAGAAGTATGGTAAGGAAGGCGACTATGTAACAGGCGCTAACATTGCTGGATTCCTTAAGGTTGCTGATGCTATGAAGGCTCAGGGTATTGTTTAATACTTTAGCTGATATATAGATATTTATGGCGGTACAGAGAATTTTCTGTGCCGCCTATTTTTTGATCTTATATTTTAAAATTAAAAAATAAAGAATTGCTGAGCAAAATTTTTTGTTTACAAATTTCGAAGTGATTTGCAGATCTGAGAAGATTAGAATACTGATATTTAAGTATTGATATTTAAGTATTGATATTCAAGTATTGAGATTTAAGCGTTGATATTTAAGTATTGATATTTAAGTATTGATACTTAAACATTGAGATTTAAGCATTGAGATTTAAATATTGAGGCATATATTTAATTAGTATAGTGATTGTGAGAAATGTACAATTGAGCCTAAGCCACTGTTTTACAAGCCAGAAGTAAAAATATACAAGAAAATTATCATGAAAATAATCATAATTTCTATATATTTTGTCAGCTTATTAAGTAGTAGCGTATGCATACCGAAATAAATTTCGAGGAAAGATGAGTATAAGTGGCTTTTTACATTTAGCCATAACTCAGAGTATAATAGTATTATAACAACTATGCTCAGGGGATTTTTTCGAAAACCTTTTCGAAAAAAGGGCAGCATGAAAATATCATGTATGCAGCATAGAGGCACAAGGAGGGAAAACAAATGGCAATAGCATCTGTAAATGGAATTGATTCGGTAGAAGATCTTTATTATAAGACCTATTCAAGACTTAAGGCGGTCTCTGAAGAAGCAGCGTTAACTTTTGCACAGCAGGTTAACCTTTTAGGAGCAACGTCATCTATAGACATGGGTGATAATACTTCAAGTGTATCTTCCATAGACAATATTCAGGATACATATACAAGCACAATAAATGCTATCAAGGCTTCTCAGAATTCAACATCAGGTATCTATGATGCTAGCGGTACATTTACAAGTTCGGTTCTTGGATCAAGTGCTATCTCTGGTTCTAATCTTGGAGTTGGCAATATTGATGTTGAGTCTTTTATAGATTCAGCTGTTAAGCAGGCTTTAAGCGATGATCAAAAGCTTCTTCTAGAAAGCATGCAGGATACTTTCAGAGCTAATACAACAACAATCGTTGATACCATGCAGTCTCTTGGATACACCTTCAATGATCTTATGGTCAGAGAGAATATGGTAACTCTTGGAAATGCGCTTAATGACAGAGCAATAGAGTATGGTCTTCCTGCAGTAGAGAATGTTGATGCATCTGTTGATATGCTTTATGACGGATTTGGAGAAGGAGCCGGTGGAAGTGGCAGTGGATCAGGATCAGGAGCTACTGTTGAAGAAGTAACAGAAGAGTACTCTAATATCGTCGTAGAAGGCGATAAGACATATCTTGAGACAGTTACTATAGAAAATGGTGTTAAGACCGTTGTAAGGACGGAGATGAACTGATAAGACTATTAAAAGTATAAATTTAAATTAAAGGATAATAATAGAAATCCCCTAAAGCAGATGATGGAAATATCCAAAATCTTCTTTAGGGGATTTTAGTTATATTATACGGATAAATATAAAAAGCACTTGTGCTTATTTATACCTTAATCCTTGGAAGATGCTTTTAAGAGTTCTACAATCTCTTTTTCTGTATCAAGTTCCATGACTTTGTCAGCAAGAGCCTTAGCTTCTTCTACAGACCACTTGCTTATGATGCATCTTGCTGTCAGAACGAGAACAGGGTTAACGCTGTATTCATCAAGTCCAAAAGCGATCAGAAGCGGGATCATAAGAGGATCTGCAGCTGCCTCTCCGCACATTCCTACAGGAATTCCTGCTGCATTACCTGCAGCTATAATATTCCTTATAGATCTAAGTACTGATGGCTGGAAAGCGGAATAAAGGTATGCAACCTTTGCATTTCCTCTGTCTACGCTCATTGTGTACTGAGTCAGGTCATTAGTTCCTATTGAGAAGAAATCTGACTCCTTGGCAAGCTTATCTGCGATAAGAGAAGCTGATGCTGTTTCCATCATGCATCCAACTTCTATGTTCTTGTCATAGTCGATATTCTTTTCATCAAGTTCTTTCTTGATCTCTTCAACGAGAGCTTTGACATTTCTTACTTCATCAACTGTTGTTACGAGAGGAAGCATTATCTTTACTTTTCCAAATGCACTTGCACGCATGATAGCGCGAAGCTGGATCTTGTAAGTATCCGGATTTGCAAGACAGTAGCGAACTGCTCTGTAGCCAAGGAATGGGTTATCCTCTTTTTCCAGATTAAGATAAGGAATGTCCTTATCTCCGCCTATGTCAAGAGTACGGATGATAACAGCTTTGCCATTCATGGTAGTAACAGCTTCCTTGTAGGCTTCAAACTGTTCCTCTTCGTTAGGAAGGTGCGTATTGTTCATGAACAGGAATTCTGAACGGAAAAGTCCTATTCCTTCACCATCACATTCAACAGCCTTTTTGGCATCCTTGGGAGTTCCTATATTACAGAAAAGTTCAAGCTTCTTGCCATCTTTGGTGACTGTTTCCTTTCCGTGGAATTTCTTCAGCTCTTCCTGCTTTCTGATGAAATCTTCACGTTTTCTAATGTAAGTTGTAAGAACATCTCCTGTAGGATTTATGAATACCTGTCCTTCAGTTCCATCAATAATAGCTGTATCCTTGTCATTTACAAGATCGATAATTCCCGGAACAGAAAGTACAGCAGGAATTTCAAGTGCTCTTGCAAGGATAGCAGAGTGTGATGTCTTACCACCGATTTCAGTGATAATACCTGCAACGTTCTCTTTGACTATCTGTGATGTCATGGATGGCGTCAGATCTTTGGCTACAAGAACTGTTCCTGGAGCAACCTTGCTGATATTGATATCTTCAATACCAAGAAGGAGCTTAAGGAGGCTCTGCTTGATATCCTTAACATCGGACGCACGCTGTTTCATTACCTCATCATCCATTGATGAGAACATATTTATGAACATATCACATACAGCTGAAACGGCAGCTTCAGCGCACTGATTGTTATCGATCATCTTGTCCATTTCGCCTACCATGGCCGGGTCTGATATCATTACAAGGTGACCTTCAAGGATTTCAGCTTCCTTGGGACCTATTCGCTTTCTGATATCATCTGCCATTTCTGTAGTTTCCTGTTTGAATGATTCGACAGCGCTGTGGAGACGGCCTTTTTCAGCTTCTGTATCTTCCGGCTTGTGATTCTCATATGTAAGATCGTGTTCGATAATACGGCATACAGAACCTATTCCTATGCCTCTTGAAGCAGCAATTCCCTCATACATATTAGTCTGATCCTTTCAATTTGAGATAAATGACATTGAATAGTGACCTGTTATTATCAGTCGCCAAGTCCGCTGTTAACAAGATCTACTGCAGCTTTAAGAGCTTCGTTTTCATCAGGTCCGTCACACTTGATCTCGATTTCAGCGCCGCACTTAATGCATGCGCTCATAAGCATCATAACGGACTTTGCATCGAATTCATTACCATTGAATACGATTCTTACTGAACTTTGAAAGGGTGTTACTGTCTGGCTGAAAAGACTAGCCGGACGCATGTGCATTCCTTCTGCATTTACTACTTTAACATTTGCTGATACCATTTGTTATTCCTCCTATGGTTTTAATATAGTTCTAGATCATTTATTTCACATTTATATGATATGAAAATGCGTGTATTTATTCGCAATGTAGGGATTGTCATATCATAATTGATTTTGTAACAATATCTGATCATGCAAATCGTGCCTTTTAGTAACATCCTAAAAACTATTATAACTGATATGCCTTGTTGTATGTCGATAGTTTTAGATAAGAAATATTACCTTTTTATTGGCACTAATACCCTGCATGCCTTTGACAGCATGCAGGGCTGAAGTATTATTTGAAACAGCTTATGTTTATGGCATATATAAGTGTTATTACAATGAATTACTCTTTATCTTTTTTGATAACACCAAGAAGGATAGCAGTAATTATTGATCCAACGAGCCATGCAACAATGTAAAGAATAGGATTACCTACAGTTGCAAATACGAAGATTCCGCCGTGAGGAGCCATGAGTGTGCATCCAAATACTGCAGAAAGAAGACCTGCAACTCCGGCACCTATCATAGTACAAGGAATAACATGGATAGGATCAGCTGCTGCAAATGGGATAGCACCTTCTGTAATGAAGGAAGAACCCATGATTATGTTTGTGATCCATGTCTCACGCTCAGCAAGTGTGAACTTCTTAGGGAAGAGTTTACAAGCAATTGCGATACCTACAGGAGGAACCATACCACCTACCATGATAGCTGCCATTGCGATGTAGCATGCAGAAACCTTAGGATCTGACATCTGAGCGCCCTGGGCCATATAATCAGATGCTGTTGCAAGCATACCTGTACCAAATACATATGCTGCCTTGTTGATAGGACCACCCATATCGATAGCCATCATAGCTCCGAGGATAAGACCAAGAAGAGCAAGCATATTAGCATTTGAAAGAGCAGTAAGCATTGCAGAAAGGCCTGTATTGATAAGTCCGATTATAGGATTAAGTACGAAGCACATTGCGATACTTAAAAGGAATATACCGCAAAGAGGATAAATAAGTACAGGCTTGATTCCTTCGAGTGACTTCGGGAATCCTGAAGTTATCTTCTTAAGCCACAGTACGATAGCACCTGCAAGGAAACCTGCTGCGATACCGCCAAGGAAACCTGATACTGTATTACCTGATCCCTGGAATGCAAATTTTGCGATGAACTTACTGAAACCGCCAAGCTGGTCAACCTGTTCGCCCCAAACAAAGCTTGAAAGAGCTGCATTTCCGCTTGATGCAAGAAGACCGCCTGTAAAACCAACTGCAAGACCTGGTCTGTCAGCAATTGAATAAGCAATATATCCTGCAAGTACAGGAACCATAAGACCCATTGCAAGTCCGCCTACATATTTGAAGAAGGCTGAAAGAGGAGTCATGGTACCAAAGTTACCGCCACCTGTTGTGCCATAGCCTGCAAGTGTATCAATAAGGAATGAAAGAGCTACAAGGATACCACCGCCAATTACGAATGGAAGCATGTGTGATACACCATTCATGAGGTGCTTGTAGAACTTACGTCCGATTGATTCGTCTCCATCAACAGATGTATTCTCGGAAACAGCACCTGTATGATGATATACTGGAACATTGCCATCAGCAGCCTTTGCGAGAAGATCATTTGCATTATGGATTGCATTGGCTGTAGAAGCTTTGATAACCTTCTTGCCATCAAAACGTCCCATTTCTACATTCTTGTCAACTGCAAGAATGATAACGTCAGCAGCCTGGATCTCAGAAGCTGTAAGTACGTTCTTGGCTCCGCCTGATCCATCTGTTTCAACCTTGATTGAATAACCTTTATCTTTAGCAGCCTGCTCAAGAGCTTCAGCAGCCATGTATGTGTGAGCAATACCTGTAGGACATGCTGTAACTGCAAGAAGATTAAGAGTTTTGCTTGCAGCTGCAGGAGCAGCTTTAGCAGCAGCTTCTTTGTCTTTTTCAGCTTCCTTTTCATCAATTATCTTCATGAATTCATCAACTGATTTTGCTGCAACGAGCTTTCCTGTAAAGTTATCATCCATGAGCATTGTCATAAGTTTTGACAGTACTTCAAGATGAGTATCAGCAGCTCCGTCCGGAGCAGCTATCATGAACAAAAGGTTTGAAGGCTGTCCGTCAAGTGATTTATAGTCAACACCACCTGGAACAGTTATTGCTGTAAGTCCTGCCTTCTTAACAGAAGATGACTTTCCGTGAGGAACAGCAATGCCCTTACCTATTGCTGTTGAACCCTTTGCTTCACGAGCAAGAATAGCATCCTTAAATGCTGCTGCGTCGTTAAGATTCCCTGCTGCATTGTGCAAAGCAATAAGTTCATCGATTGCTGCATTCTGATCTGCAACTGATAGACCCAGCTTTACGCCCTGCGGCTGTAAAAACTCTGTGATTTTCATACTTTTAACCCTATCCCTTTCTTAAAAGAATACCTTGTTTTATTTGAAAATACTGTGTTTGTATAACAGTATCTTCTTACTTAGTTAAGTGTTTTATAAAGCTCATCAATAAGAGTTTTCTTTGCAAGTCCGTCAGAGAATGCTGTAGCACCTCCGCAGGCTGTTCCGAGATTAAGAGCTACTTTATAATCTCCGCCTGACTTTTCGTAACCAGCTATGAATCCTGCAACCATTGAATCTCCGGCGCCTACAGAGTTTTTGACTTTACCCTTGCAAACACCCTGTCTTAAGATCTGACCATCTTCTGTTACAAGAAGTGATCCGTCACCTGCCATGGATATAAGTACGTTGCGGGCTCCTTTTTCCTGAAGCTTTTTGGCGTAAAGAATGGTGTCTTCATCTGATGTGATCTCCACACCGAACATTTCGCCAAGTTCCTGCTTGTTGGGCTTTATGAGGAAAGGATGATATTTGAGTACATTCATGAGCAGATCCTTGATTGCATCTACTACGAATCTGATTCCCTTTCCATCAAGCCTTTCAAGAATTCTTTCGTATACATCGCTTGGAAGAGAAGATGGAATACTTCCTGCAAGAACCAGGGTATCTCCTTCTTTTAACATATCAAGCTTTTCAAAAAGAGCTTTCTGGCATTCGTCAGGAATTTTCGGTCCCTGGCCGTTTATTTCTGTTTCTTCCAAAGCTTTGATCTTGACGTTGATTCTTGTGTTGCCTTCAGGGAGCTTTATAAAGTCTGTCTTTATACCTGATGCTGCAACACCTTCGTCAAGGGCTTTACCGGTAAAGCCGGCAATAAAGCCAAGTGCGCATGTCGGGAGGTCCAGTTCTCTAAGCACGTTTGAAACGTTGATTCCTTTACCTCCAAAGTAAATCTCTTCAGCGTCTGATCTGTTGGTCATACCGATAGCCAAATCCTGTGACATATGAACTACATAGTCCAGGGCTGGATTAAAGGTGACTGTGTATATCATTATTAAATCTCCTTTCCTGCATTTTACTGCTGGAAAAACTTGATAACAGTTTCGTCTGTGTATTGTCTGGATGGCTCTTTGTCAGTGATGATCGCACATGCCTTAAGCTCTGCAAATGTTACTGAACTTACGACTCCGAACTTGGAATGATCGGCAAGTATGTAAGACATATATGAGTGCTTGACAGCCTCTGCCTTTACCATGGCTTCATCAACATCAGGTGTTGTAAAACCTGCCTTTAATGAGATTCCGTTAGTACCCATAAAGGACTTGGTGAAGTGGTAGCGTCTTATAACATCAACACAATCAGATCCTATAACAGCTTCAGTTCTGGCTTTGACCCTTCCGCCGATAATTATGGTATCCAGGTGATGTTCTATTAAGCGCTTGGCATGAACTATACCATTAGTAATATACTTGGCTTTCGTATTGGTAATATAATCTATAAGCTTTAAAGTAGTAGTTCCTGAGTCTATATATACGAAATCATCATCCATTATCAAAGATGCTGCATAGCGGCTTATTTCATCCTTGGCTTCGACATTTTTAAAAAGCTTTTCTTTTACAGCATCTTCACTGGTGCTTACACTGTTTAAAGAGGTAGCACCACCAAATACCTTGATAATACGGTGTTCCTTGTCAAGCTCCGTAAGATCTCGTCTTATAGTAGCAGCAGAAGTATCAAGCTCTTCTACAAGCTCTGCGACAGTTACTGCATTCTTTTCATTTACTATTCGGGTTATTATATCCCGTCTTTCCTGTGTCAGCATAAGAACCTCAGTATTTTTTGAAAGATATTAAATAAAAATGAAAGTCATCCGATAAACTTAAAGGCGATATCATCATGTTTCTAAAAACATCGTATCACCAAAAATAATCAAAATCAATCATAAATAATCAAAAATAATCATAAATTTACAAAAGGAGGTACCACCTTGGGCTTAGGAAAACTTACTGACGAACAGATTGACATTCTTGGAGAAGTTGCCAATATCAGTATGGGTACATCGGCAACAGCACTTGGTAAGATGATCAATCAGAAGGTTAATATTACGACTCCTAGGGTAGAGGTCATAAACAGAAGTGAATCTTTGGACGACTATTCTAATATATGTATATTCGTTCAGATTCATTACATCAAAGGTCTTGAAGGCAATAATATCCTTATTCTTAAAGATCATGATGTTAAATGTATGACTGATCTTATGATGGGCGGAGATGGTTCAAATGTTGACGGTGATATAACTGAACTTCAGCTTTCTGCAGCTTCAGAAGCTATGAATCAGATGATGGGATCAAGCGCTACCTCCTTATCTTCAATGCTTGGAATCCCTGTTGATATCAGTACACCCGAGGTTAAGTGGATAGATGTTGAGTCTGTTAAGATTTTCGAGAGAATGTTTGAGACCAATGTAGAGAAGTTTGTGAAGATCACATTCAGGATGGAAATAGGTAATCTAGTTGACTCTACAATGGTTCAGCTTTATCCCGAGAACTTTGCATGTGATATGTGCGAAAAGTTCAAAGAGTCAAAGCTTCAGGCCAGGGATTCACAATAATTAAAAAATTCTAAATTGTATAAAACTTGGCAGTTTGTTATTGACAATATGTAGGAGACTACCTATCATAATTTATGTAACACGCTACATAAATGTGAAGGCAGTCTCTTTTCTTAAATAGAGATGCCTTTTTGCTTGGATGAATAGTTGTCGGGAAAGAGGTGTATTGTGTATGGGAATAAAATAGAGGACAGTAAATTGCCTGATAAAAAGGAAAAAGAGTTAGAAGAAAATCGTCATATTCCAAAAAAATGGCGCAAAAGAGATCCAGAGAAGGAACCTCTTGGACATAAGTTTAAGATGATCACAGATAAGATTCATAAGCATCAGGATGAAGCACTTAGAGATGATGATCTGACTTTTTCACAGATGGGTGTTCTTTTGTGTATTTTATTCCATGATGATAGTCCTATCACTACAGGTGACATAAGTAGGATCATTCAGATCACTCATCCAAGTGCCGTAGGTCTTATTAACAGGCTTGAAGAAAAGAAGATGGTAGAAAGATATCCTAATCCCGATGATTCGAGATCTTCTTATATAAAGCTTACAAAGAAAGCCTGTGATTTTCTTCAAAAAAACAAAATGTACAACGATCAGATGGATCAGGAACTTATCAGTGGATTTACTGATGAAGAAGTAAAGCTTTTAAGGAGCTTTCTTGACAGAATTTATAGTAATATTGAAAAATTCTGACACTTTATGGGATTGAAATCATAAAAAAGAAAAGGAAATAACAGTATGCTTAAAACACTAGCCAGGCAGTTAAAGGAGTTTACCTTTACAGCTATAATATCTCCTATTTGGATGGTAGGTGAAGTTATCTGTGAGATGATAATACCTGTCCTTATGGGAAGAATAGTAGATATCGGTATAGGAACAGATGATGTTCCCGGAGATATGAGTTATATTGCAAGAACAGGTCTTATCATGGTAATCGTTGCAGCTTTTGGACTTCTCTGCGGTATTATGGGAGGTATCACAAGGTCAAAGGCTTCTGCAGGACTTTCCAGAAACCTTAGAAAGGCAATGCATGATAACATTCAGACGTTCTCTTTTGCCAATATAGATAAGTTCTCTACATCAGGACTTGTAACAAGACTTACGACTGATGTCACCAATATTCAGAATTCATTTATGATGATCCTGTCTATGGCTGTAAGAGCACCCATGTCTATGATTGTTGCAATGGTAATGTCATTTTACTTAAGTCCAAGAATTGCAAGTATTTACCTTATTGCAGTTTTATTTCTTGGAATTCTTATATTTGCTCTTATGGGAACTACCACAAGATACTTCAAAAAAGTATTCGAACGTTATGATGCCCTTAATGAAAGTGTTCAGGAGAATGTATCAGCAATCCGTGTAGTTAAGGCTTATGTTCGTGAAGATTATGAGAATGACAAGTTCAAAAAGGCAGCTTTCAATATCTACGATATGTTTGTAAAAGCAGAGAAGAAGCTTGCCAAGGTATCACCTATTATGATGGGTACAGTTTATACCTGCATCCTTCTTATCAGCTGGTTTGGCGCTCATATGATAGTATCTGATGAGCTTACAACAGGTGCTCTTATGTCTCTTCTTACTTACTGCATGAACATTCTCATGAGTCTTATGATGGTCTCCATGGTATTTGTAATGATAACCATGTCAGAAGCAAGTGCAAGACGTATTGCAGAAGTAATTGATGAAAAGAGCTCTATTACTAATCCTGAGAATCCTGTTATGGAAGTTAAGGATGGAAGCGTTGTATTTGATCATGTCAGCTTTTCATATAAAGAAGATGCAAAGGAGCCTGTTCTTAAAGATATAAATCTTGATATAAGATCAGGTGAGACTATAGGTATTATCGGAAGTACCGGTTCTGCCAAGTCTTCTCTTGTAAGCCTTATAAGCCGTCTTTACGATGTAACAGAAGGCGAAGTCAGGGTTGGCGGTCTTGATGTAAGAAAATATGATATGGAAGTTCTGAGAAATCAGGTTGCCGTTGTGCTTCAGAAAAATGAGCTTTTCTCAGGAACAATATATGATAACCTTCGCTGGGGTAAGCCTGATGCTACTGAAGAGGAGTGCAAAAAGGCATGTGAGCTTGCTTGTGCCAGCGAATTTATAGACAGAATGCCTCAGGGTTATAACACTTATATTGAGCAGGGAGGTTCTAATGTATCAGGTGGACAGAAACAGAGACTCTGTATAGCAAGAGCACTTCTAAAATCACCCAAGATCCTTATACTTGATGATTCTACATCTGCCGTAGATACTGCAACAGATGCAAACATAAGAGCAGCGTTTGCAAAGGAGATCCCAAATACTACAAAGTTCATTATCGCTCAGAGAATTTCCAGTGTTCAAAACTGCGATCGTATCATAGTAATGGATGATGGAAAGGTTAATGATTTTGGATCACACGAAGAGCTCCTTTCAAGAAATCCTATTTATAAGGAAGTCTATGAATCACAGACAGGAGCAAATGGTGATGCAGACTTTGATGAGAAGAACTGATTTTAGATATTACCTGATAGTTATAAAGGAGAATGAATAATGGCAGAAGAAAAAGTCAGAGAGGTTAAAGGCCCGGGTCCAAGAGGACAGCGCGGTATGCCAAGACCTAAGATCAAAAATCCCGGAAAGCTTTTAAAAAGACTTATGGGATATGTATTTAAATTTTATGGCCTTCAAATGATAGTTGTAGGTATCTGCATAGTTGTTGCAGTCCTTGCAAATATACAGGGAACTCTTTTTACAAAGACACTTATAGATGGTTATATAGATCCTCTTGTAAAAACAGTAAAAGAGGGTAATGATCCTGATTTTGCACCGCTTGGTTTTGCAATATTAAAGGTTGCATGTTTCTATGCAATTGGTATAGCTGCCTCGTATATTCAGGCACTTACAATGGTTTACATATCTCAGGGTACTTTGAAGAATTTAAGAACATCACTTTTTGAGCATATGGAAAGCCTTCCTATAAAATATTTCGATAC
The DNA here is from genome assembly GCF_024699075.1 of Butyrivibrio sp. Next base: position 2,583 of record NZ_JAILQF010000393.1, on the reverse strand, counting down.
CAATGCTCATGGCGATATAATGTCTATATATACTAATGATATAGATACACTTCGTCAGATGATATCTCAGAGTATACCTCAGCTGTTAAACAGTGCAATTACAATTGTATCTGTTCTTATATCAATGATAGTGCTGAATATACCTCTTACCATACTTACTATTATCATGGTAGTTTTGATGCTGTTTGCTTCTACAACAGCAGCTTCTGCGTCAGGAAGAAACTTTGTCAAGCAGCAGAAGAATCTTGGTAAGCTTAACGGCTATATTGAAGAGATGATGAATGGTGAAAAGGTCGTAAAGGTCTTTTGCCATGAAGAAAAGACAATTGAAGATTTCGATAAGTATAATGAAGAACTTTTCGAGAGTGCGTATAAGGCTAATGCATTTTCATCCATACTTGGACCTATAAATGCGCAGCTTGGTAATATCAGCTACGTTTTATGTGCGCTGTTTGGTGGAGCACTTGCACTTACAACATCAAGTTCAACAGGAACAGGCGTTGCCTTCTTCCTTGCTCTTGTACAGTTGTTTGGATCCTTGTCAGTTGGTTCACTTGCAAGCTTCCTTACCTTTAATAAGTCCTTCTCTATGCCGATAAATCAGGTGTCAATGCAGTTCAACTCAATAATCATGGCACTTGCAGGTGCAGACCGTGTCTTCAGACTTCTTGATGAAAAGCCTGAGATGGATGAAGGTTATGTAACTTTGGTTAATGCCGAAAATAAAGATGGAAAAATTGTTGAAGCTGATCATCATACAGGAGTCTGGGCATGGAAACATTATCACAAGGCAGAGGGGACAACTGATTACAGACTTCTTGAAGGCGATGTAACCTTTAATGATGTTGACTTTGGTTACAATGATGAGAAGATGGTACTTCATAACATTGTCATTCATGCAGAGCCCGGACAGAAGATAGCTCTTGTAGGTTCTACAGGTGCAGGTAAGACTACCATTACCAACCTTATAAATCGTTTTTATGATATTCAGGATGGTAAGATAAGATACGATAATATTAATATCAATAAGATATCCAAGAAGGATCTTAGAAGATCACTGGGTATTGTACTTCAGGATACACATCTTTTTACAGGAACAGTTGCAGAGAATATCAGATACGGTAAGCTTGATGCTACTGACGAAGAGGTATATGCAGCAGCAAAGCTTGCAAATGCTGATGGCTTTATAAAACGTCTTCCTGATGGCTATGATACAAAGCTTACAGGTGATGGAGCTAATCTATCCCAGGGCCAGAGACAGCTTCTTGCAATTGCAAGAGCAGCTATTGCTGATCCGCCTGTACTTATCCTTGATGAAGCTACAAGCTCTATTGATACCAGAACAGAGAAGATCGTTCAGGATGGTATGGACAAGCTTATGGCTAATCGTACAACATTTGTAATTGCACACAGACTTTCAACGATCAAGAATTCAGACTGTATCCTTGTAATGGAGCAGGGAAGAATCGTTGAAAGAGGTAATCATGAAGAGTTACTTGCAAAGAAGGGACGTTATTACCAGCTTTATACAGGCAATAAGTCAGAAACTGCTTAATTTTATATTATGGAGGCCTTTATGAGTGATGAGAGACTGATCCGTAGTGAGCTTGCATATTGGAATGATGATAAGACGAGCGTTGAGCTCTATGAAGATTATATTCGTTTTGAGCCGGTTGGCAGTAAGACGATTGAGATAAAGTATGCCAATATTGCTTCTTGCAAAAGATATATGAAGGAACTTCTTGTTACCAGTAAAGGCTCCAGTGATAGCGGCTTTTATGACATACATTATATCCCTCTTAAGTTTGAGAATAAGGATGTTGCAGAGTACTATTTCAGCTTTATAGCAGAACGAGCCCAGCAGTTTGCTGATATAAGTCAGACTGATAGGGATACCGGTAAAAAGAAAGATGAAAGTCCTATCTATACAATTCCATCAAGAATGGGATTTACAGAAGGTGTTTTGTATATATATGATGATCATTTCAGCTTCAGAGTTGCAGGTCAGGGCGAAAATGCAAGACTTCACTACATGGATGTTCATGAGATAATAAAGAATTTTGGAACACTGCGCTTTTCATATGGCAGAAATGAAAATATGACATTCCAGATACCTAAAGCTATTTATGCAGAGCTTTATAACTATCTTGATAATCGCATTAAGAATATGCATGTACATGAAATCGAATCTGATCCTGACTATGACAGATTGGGAAGAACCGGCATTGGCAAACAGGTCAATGATATAGTAATTGCTGAATCTGATGCTGCAAGAGGAATGCTTGATGATGAAAACAGAATGATGTCTCTTGAAACAGGACGTCTTAAAAGAAGAGAAGGCGGCATGCCAAAATAAAAAGAATTATGTATGTTTAAAATAAAAAGAAAACGGTATGCCCAAATAGCAGATTACACGAGAAGAAGAGCCCCTGTATATGCCCTTAAAGTTAATAAACCGGGACATCCTCTTCCTTGTAATCAAGTTTATCTTCATGAGTCATGATCTTAAAAGAACTTATATAATAATAACAGGATGATCTGAAAGAAGCTTCACTTACCATAGTGGAGCTTTTTTTATGGTTA
>NZ_JAILQF010000378.1 GCF_024699075.1 Butyrivibrio sp. | reverse complement strand
CAATCAATTCTGATTGGAGGAAGTAAGAATGGCATACAACCACGGACGGGAGGACAGGAAATGGCGTATCTGGAAAGAAGCGGAGGAAAAGCTGCTGCGTGAGTGCGGCGTTGATGAAGCGACCATTGAGCAGATACGCATAAGAGCTAATGTTGATCGCTTTAATGAAATCACAGAGGAGGCTACAAGGGAAGTTCAAAAATATGTTAAGCGCTACCCTATAGAAGATATGATGGTGTCTTTTAGTGGCGGAAAAGATTCTACCGTAACATCTCATATTGTTAGGACGGCCTTAGGCTCAAACGATGTGTTACATGTATTTGGTGATACTACATTGGAGTTTCCATATACACTTGAGTATAAGAAACGATTTAATCGACGTGATGAAGACAACGAAGCGTGCGGAGTTAAGGTTTTGGTAGCAAAAAACCGTGAAAAGAATTTTGAGGATTTATGCCAGGTGGTTGGACCACCGAGTAGAGTGATGCGCTGGTGTTGTACTGTGTTTAAAACGGGAGCAATACAAAAGACAATATCTTCTGCTTTTAAAAACAAAACGAATATTCTTAGTTTTCAAGGAATACGACATAACGAGTCTGCAAGTAGAAGTAAGTATGAGAGAGAGAGCCAAAGTCCTAAGATAGCTAAACAAACAGTGTTTTCTCCAATTATAGATTGGATTGATTATGATGTTTGGCTTTATTTGCTGACTACCGGGATTGATTTTAACTATGCTTACAGACTTGGCTGGACAAGAGTTGGTTGCTGGTGTTGTCCTAATAATGGTGGCTGGTCGGAATTTTTAGCAAAGGTTCACATGTATGATCAGTATAAACATTGGCATGAACTATTAGTGGATTTTGCAAGACAAATCGGCAAACCGGATCCTGAAGATTATGTAAATGAAGGTGGCTGGAAAGCGAGACAAGGGGGGAATGGATTAGCAGCAGCTCAGACTTCGGTTGTTTCATTTGAGCCATGCGCCACAGAAGAGAATGCATTTAATTATGATCTTCAAAGACCAATAACAGATGAATTATATGAGTTGTTTAAGCCTTTTGGTTATATAAATAGGGAATTAGGAAATAAAAGGCTTGGAGAAGTATATGTGTTAAATAAGTCTGGAAAGGTTGTTTTAGTATTACAAGGCCGAATTGGTAAAAATAAGCTTAAAGTCATTATTAAAGATATTCATATTGCAGGTGCAAAGACGCTTTCTGTTGCAGAAGGGAAAATACAGTGTCAGCTAACAAAATATCAGATGTGCTTGGGCTGTAAAGCATGCGAAAGCGTGTGCAAACATGATGCAATTAGTGTTAAAGACGATGGCACAGGAAAAATTACATATGTAATAGATGATGACAAGTGTAAAAGATGCACTGAATGTGTAGGACATTTTAATGCAGGCTGTTATATGAGAAAAGTACTTGGTATAAAGAGGACATGATATGGTTAATAATATGAAAATCAAAATGAAATTGCAGGGGCATGAGAAGTTTGCTCTTAGAGAGGGCTGGCTTAATAAAGGGCTTATTAAAAAAGTATATGACGAAATTGTTAAAGAGCTTACTGAAAAGGAACAGAAGAAGTGTGAAGAGATATTTGCTCGTTATAGCAGACCACCTTATGGAATGAGTGAGGATATTATCACGCTTATGATTGCGGTGGTATGTGCGAACTTAAGTTATTGCCTTAGGTTTAGATATAATGGCGAAGTCAAGAATATCAATAACTGGAAAGAACTTGTAGTTATAAAAGATAAAAAAATAGATGTTGATGTGATACGAAAATCTACATTTATTGTTGTCGATGCCGGAGAGGTTGTAGGTAAATATAAAAGATTATTTACTAGAATTCAGGATAATCGAATTATGTCTGAAGTTTTCTCTTTGAAAAAAGAGTTAGAGCAGATGACAATGTCTGATGAGATACCTGAGGAGATTGAAACAGAGTTTTTATTAGCGAAAAATCTTCTTGACACAGGTAGTGCTGCCAAAAGAGAGTGGGATGAAGTGACTTCTGCAATCGAAGATCAGTACGAAGAGGCTCTTGAAAACTCAAGTTTATATAACGCACTAAAAGCATTAGAAGCATTAGAGGATTTGCAAATAAGCAAGTACTTTGAAGATAATGGCTTTGATGTTGATGAGAATACTAAGCAGTATCTTAATGATTTAAGAAACGGAATTACTAAATGTATTGATGATACGATTGATGGATATATAGCCACTGAGTATTGTAAAGACGTAGAACATATGACTTCTTTCAGAAATCATAACAATAAAATGCAGAAGTTGTTAGAAGAATTAGGCTTCCGTGAATATGCTATGCGTGTAGGTGCACAGAAAGATCGGGAACTTGAAAATACGACAGAAATAAAATCTAGACAAGAATTAAGAGCGGACTGCTCAAAGTTTTTGAATGATAGCAAAGTAGAAAAGTTTACCACTTATGTGGCCATTAAAGAATTTTTGAAAAGGGGCATAGATCTTCAAGAGCGAGTTTCTAAATACAAGAATGCTTTGGGAAGAGATGGGGATCAAGTTCAGAGTACATTGGATGAACGTGTAAAAGAACTTGATAAGATAAAAAATCGTATCGAACAGGATATAACCGATATTTGGGATGATTTGTACGATGTAAAGACATCTGAAGATATTGAAGATTTAATTGAGAGAATTAATCTGATTTTACAAAAAGGAATATCCTATAACGATCAGGTATCACTTGAGGAGGCTAGATTAAACTTATCAGACCTATACTCGGATGTTGAAAGATTAAATGCATCTGAGGTTTCTCGTACAGCGTTTGGAACAATATCTACTGAGTTAATTGAAAAGTATAAGGATGCTGAATTTGATTTTGAGGTAAATGAGCTTCTTGATGAATTAATTAAATCAGTTTCGGAGAGATTGGATGAGAAAGAGAAGGCCTGGGTTGATAGTAATTTATCACTTGGGGATAAGTCTCGTGAAAACATTCATAAGTGGAAAGATAGAATCAAGTTTTTGCCAGAGTATCTTTCAGAAAAAACCATAGAAAGAATACAAGAACTTGATGTCGAAGCTGATGAAGTAATAAAAGATGGTAAAATTGATGATGTTCTCTATTACTTTGAAAAGCTTGAGCAATCTGAAAAAGAAGAGTGTATGAGAAAGTTACAAAATCTTATGTAAGAAGGAGTGAATCGGATGAGTTTACAATCTTGTCGTGAAGATGCTGCAAAAATTATTAACGAGTATGTTAAGACTTTTGGCGCTCGAAGTGAGATAAAAACGACGGCTGAAATTAATAAACTTTTGGAAGATAAAGGACTTGTTTTTGATCCTATGTTTCAGGTGTCGGATTTGTGTTACAACAAGACAAATAAGGATAACTTAAAGAGTTATCCTACGGATATTAAACTGTTTGAATTTGTTAGTCGTGGGAAATATTACATTCTCGGAGAATACTATTCATATACAGGCGATGTGATATGGACAGACAAAAGCGGAAAGCAACTTGTGGTTGGAACGTGGAAGGAAGGTAATTTATCCTATAAAGGTTGTTAGGCAGGATTTTATTTTGATTTGGAGTTGTTAGAAGTGAAGTATATTGTTAAGCAGATATTAGAGCCTGATTTTGGATGCGAAGAACGTCAAGATGACTATGTTGTCATGGATAATGTAATTCTTCGTGATGAAAATGGTTCAGAAATAGATATGAAGATACCAGATTCAGAGTTATATGAAAAGGATATCAACGAAGGAGATTGGGTATTCTTTGATTTAAGCAATCACATTTTTAAGGAAGTATAACTTCTGGTCCATTGGACTAGAAGTGGAAAAGGTGGGGCATATAAATGAGCAGTAAGTATGATGATCTAATCAGATTTATACCTGCAATAAAGGATGATAATTTTGGGAAATGGATTGTTGATCATGAAAATAATGGTACTTTGGAGCATCCGATACAATTCCCATTTGTAAACTATTCTGTATGCGTTCGCGAGTTGGAACATGCAATTTATAAGTTTGATGAGAATAATCCTGACATGGGAATTCATAACTATGGCGACATTCTTGAAAAGAACGGTATTAAATGGGAAACTAGGTCGATGGAAGCGGCAGATGTTTCTAAGCTTGATGATGTTGCAATAGTCGCTTTGCTGTTGGCAGCAGTAAGAGCAGAACGGTTCTGTGATGGTGCGTTAATGTCCTTTTTGGAATCTGGAGCAGTATTGCGCTGGCTTGAACGGCTTCAGGAAATTGCAGAGCAGTAACTTCTGGTCCAATGGACCAGAAGTTACTTGAGGGGGATGAAAATGGATATTGTAAGAATTACAATTAAAGGAGAATCTGGATATGGCCCCGTGGATGAGGCATTTTCGGATAAGGTGACAATTACGGATTCCTCTATAAAATATGAATACAAGCCACATCCTTGTAGCAATCTTGAGACGAATATTCCACGTAAGTGGTCATATTCTACAGACAGCCCATTGTTTAAGCACATATTTGAACAGGTGGCAGAGATGACACCGAAATACCTTTACAGTGATGATATTCTGTTTGTGACAGATATTGGCGCAACTGAAATCATAGTGACTTTCGAGGACAAACATAGGGAGTCAGCAAATTTCTTTTGTCCAAGCGAATACTTTGAAGAATACTTTCGCCTTATTAAGGAGATGGTCCCAAAGACGGAGTACATTCCAGCTGTATTATTAACAAATGAGGACTATGAAGACGAGGAATAAAATACATATGTTTACTGTAGGTTACGGCTGTGCTAGGCTGTTCCTGCTGGAAGGCTCCGATTTCTTAGGGCAAATTGCTTTGAGAGTCGGGGCCTTTCTTTATGCCTTCTTGCACAGCTGTGGGTCCCTGCAGTCAACATATGAGAGATTATTGGAGACGGTTTATTAGCTTCTGGTCCATTGGACCAGAAGCGGGTGATGTCTATGTGATATCATTTGCTGATGTCAGACTGATATCAGAGAAAATGTTTGTGAGGGATTAGATAGGGATACCCTAAAGCGGGCGACATAGGAGCACGGAAATTTCTGCCTAAAGGGTTGTAACTTTAGGCGTATCCTGTTAATCACTCTATAGGATGACCCACCAAAGAAAGACCAAAATGACCGAAGGGTGGCAAGTATTGATTTTACTGGAACCAAGACTTGGCGAAGCAGAAAAGAAAGCAATTTATGTGAAGTGACAAAAAAGGACTCGCCAACACATAGCGGATATGAAAAAGCCAATCAGTGGCGGAAGGTTAGCAGGCTGAAATGCCTGTTTTTTTATTGCCCATTTAGTAATGAGGATAATTCCAACCCAAATGTAATTTAGAAGATTACCCGAAGGGAGGAACGATTCATGGGTACGAAGAAAACAATTTTACATCC
>NZ_JAILQF010000367.1 GCF_024699075.1 Butyrivibrio sp. | reverse complement strand
GCGGCACCGCCTGGTATATTCAGTCCTCTTTTAACCCTTAGTCAGCTTGTGGTTTTCAGATCACTTGATAAGTAACCCTTTACTTATTGCATGATCCATGAGATGAATAAGTTCCATCGCACTCTGAAAAGTTCCCCTTTTATTCTCTTCAGTCCACACAACCACTCCCTGCCATGTGGCATGTTGTCTGTACCTGACCTGAATAACAAAGGTTCCGACCTCGCCTCTCATCTTCTGAAGGCGCTCGATCTTGTCTCCAAAGCTATCATCTCTTTTAATATTTGATTTTGTTGCTACGTGAGTACGCAGAAGGCTACGCTCATTCAATGCTCTCTGCGGGTAATTCCATCCGTCGTAAAGATCGTCCATGTGAATTACCATTTCATTGATACCTGTGAATTCAAACGGTTCAACATTATATGGCTCCCAAATCCTTCCACTAAAGTCTCCGTTCTCACATCTATCAATGCCCACACATATTAAGTTAGGTGCGTATAATTTCTGTTCTCTACTCTCCAGTACTTCCATGCCCCGGCTCCTTAAGAAACAGATGAGGCCTCTGTAGCCTCTTCGTTGTCGTTAACAGCGCTGTCCATCATCTTGATCAGCTCAAGAGTACTTCTGAAGACTTCCTTGCGTCCGCCTTCCGCCCAAGTGACTTTCCCCTGCCAACTACCTTTTTCCTGGTGCTGAATTTCCACTATGAACGTCCCTTTTTTGGCTTTACTGTCATTCAGCTTGTGAATGCTCATGAATCATCTCCCTTTCATTTAACATATTTCCCAAGAAATTTACTATACCTAGGTTAACATTTTAGTCATCATACAAAATATCATATTTTTATATTATTTTGATTTTTATTTGATGATTTTTAATAAAAAAGAAATGCAGGCATCTGCAATATTGCGGGTGCCTGCACTCTCTTATGAGGGGTATTGATGAGATATATAGTAAAAAGAACTAATGCTCAGGTTTTAGTTCTTTTACTATCCAACATATCAGTAGTATTAACTGCTGACATGTTGAATTATTACATACATACCTAAATCAAACCTAAAAATATTTTTAGTTTTAATTAATTAAATTCCCTGCTGCTCCATGCTTGCCATCATGCGTCTGTATGCGTCTTCTAAGCTATAGCATGGCTCCCAGCCGAGTGCTTTAAGCTTTTTATTTGAAAGCTTCATCTTAGTGTCAGCTGCATATCCGAACTTATTATCTTCGGGGATGTCAAATATTACCTTGATCTTACCACCTGCAAGCTGTTCAGATGCAAATTTAGCCATGCCTGCGATCGTTGTGTGTGTATCTTCATTGCTTACGTTGTAAGCATTTGAATTCTCACCCTTTATAAGTATAGTAAGAAGTCCTCTTATTGTATCTGCGGTATAGCAGTAATTACCTTCTGAAAGGCCTTTAGTATGAAGAACGATATCCTGATTGTTCATAACGCTTCTTGCAAACTGGGCGAAAACCCTGTTTTCTCCAGGAAGGATTCCTGCTCCGAAAGTCTGGGAAAGGCGTGCAATCTTTACAGGTATATCGAACTCCTTGGCATAAGCTATGCACATATTTTCACACATACGCTTTGTAAGCTGGTAATTGCTCCTTACTACCAAAGGATCGATATAGCCCATAACATCCTCAGTTACGTAAGTAGCTTCTGTAAAGCTTCCGTACACTTCCATTGAAGATATATAGACCAAAGAATTAACACCAAGCTTTCTTGCTACTTCAAGCATATTCTTAGTGCCATTTATGGCTGTATCTATGGTCTCGACAGGCTTTTCCACCATAGTCTTAGATGCTGTTACTGCAGCACCGTGAATGATATAAAAGGGAGCATCAGCTTTATTTACTCTTATATTATTATATGAAGATTCTACAGCCTTTATAATTCCCTCTTTATCATTAAGGTCGGCCTTAACGAAGGTAATATCTCCGCGGTTTGCAAGCTCTGCGTAAATAGACTTTGCTTTATCAGGATTCCTAACAAGCGCCATGATGCTTATATTAGTGCCTTTAAGCCTGTTCATGGCTGCAAGACTCTTAACCATCTGCATGCCAACAAGGCCTGTTGCACCTGTTACAAGGATGATCGAATCCTGAAGATTATTAATAGGAAGATCATCGCTTAAAGCTGTGTTCTCAAGATCCTCCTGAAGAGTTGAATCTAATGGACTTTCTATAATGCTGCTGTTGTAAATATTCATATTAGCCCCCATTTCTTGGCATTTTATTATAAAAAGCGCTGAGAACATAACATTCTCAGCCGCTATATCATTACTAACCTGTTATTTCTCAGAACTCTTGGCTTTTGCCTTAGCAGCGCGTTCAGCTGCCTTTCTGTCCTTCTCTTCCTCTTCCTTCTTAAGACGAATCTTGTAGCCTTCTGCAAGCTTTGCAATATCGCCATCATTTTTAGGAAGCTTCTTGGTCATAAGGAATTCTTCGTAGGCATCGCAGTAAAGGTCAACTTCATCTGTGAATGCTACCTGCTTACCATGATCGAGCCATAAGATCTTATTGCAGAGCTCTCTGACCTGAGATATCGAATGGCTTACTAGAAGTCCTGTAACACCGCTATCAAGGATCTCTTTCATCTTGTCTCCGGATTTCTTCCTGAAAGCTCCGTCACCAACTGACAATACTTCATCAAGGATGATGATATCAGGATTAACAAGACAAGCAATAGAGAAGGCAAGTCTTGATTTCATACCGGATGAGAGCTGCTTGAATTCATAGTCCTGGAACTCCTCAAGCTCAGCGAATTTTATGATCTCATCATATTTCTCATCAAGGAACTGTCTTGTATATCCAAGGAGTGCGCCACGAAGATATGTATTTTCTTTAACAGTCATATCACCGTCAAATCCGCTTGCAAGCTCAAGTAGTGCTGCGATATTACCCTTTGTATGAAGTTCTCCATAGGTTGGGATCATAATACCTGTTACAGCCTTTAAAAGTGTAGACTTTCCGGCGCCGTTAGATCCGATTATACCAAGCATGTCTCCCTTTTCAAGCTTGAAGGTTACATCCTTATCAGCCCAGAATTCCTTGACATGATAGTTACCCTTTAAGTGGCGAATAACATATTCTTTTAAACCGATTGCTTTAAAGTCACCCGTCATATAACGGATGCTAACATTATTACATTCTATAACTGCCATAACTGTTATCCTCTTATAAATAGTACAGGAAAGCGTGATTATTCTTCTTATAGATAAGTCCGCCTATAAGAAGGCTGAGTCCTGCATAGAAAAGACACAGAAGATGATACTGGAATGAAGGAATTATTCCGTCCATCATGATCACACGGAAATATTTAATATATACATATACCGGATTTAATAAGAACAGATGCTGTCCGGTTGGTGAGAACTTCTCTACAGAGTAGAATATCGCTGATACGTATGTAAGAAGTGTAAGTACAATATCATAAAGATATCTTATATCTCTGAAAAATACGAACATAGCAGAAAGAATAAGTCCTACGCCTATATTAAGTCCCAGCACACATAAGATTGGGAAGATAATAAGAATCTGCTGCGGATGGAAAGTGATCCCATCAAAAGCACAGAAAATAAAGTATACAACAAGTGTAAGACCAAAGTTAACAAGTGCTGATACGTTCTTGGATAAAAGGAACATATACTTTGGCACATTGATCTTGGTAAAGATCTTTGAATTATTAACAAGACTGGTCATACCATTCTTGGTAGATTCCTTGTAATAAGAAAGTACAAGCTGTCCACTAAAAAGATATGTTACATAATGCTCCATTCTATCTCCAAAGAGTCTTGAAAAGACCATATACATAACAAGTAAAGTAAGAAGTGGGGAAAGAATACTCCAACCCATTCCAAGGATACTTCTTTTATACTTCTGTTTAAAATCTCTTTTTACCAGCTCTTCGAAAAGGAACTGATACTTTTTACATTTTTCAATTATCTTTTTCATTTTTACTATCCACTAAAATGGCTTTTAGGCCCCTCATAATAGTTGGTGACACCTTCTTATAAAGAAGTGCCAGCACTTCTACAACAAATGCAGTTACAAATGAACAGGCAACATATATAAGTGTCTTTTCCTGCTTACTTAAACTATCACTTAGTATCATATTCAGATTCTGAGCATAATAGATATGCGAAAAGTACATTGCCGTTGAGAATCGTCCAAGTACCATACAGAATCTGTTGTTATATATATCTGACATGATTCCGACCTGCGCAAATGACAGCATTATCGAAATTGTCATGACCATCAGGAAGAAATAATCATATTTGCCAGGTGTATCGTAATACATATATATAATCGCCACAAGGTAGCCTGCAAGCTGCATTATTTCGAATATGATCTTTGCAATAGGTGTCCAGTTAACATTCCTTATCTTTCTTACTATGTCAAAGGACCATATTCCTATACAAAGCTCTGCAAATGCTCTTAAATTGCCCTTAAATATAAATCCATAAATCTTAGCCGGATTTCTTGGATGTCCGTCAACTATGCACATGCTTCCAAGAAGCATCAGCGCTATAAGAGGGCACCATATCTTCCTCATCATATGAGGAAATTTCCTAAGTAATGGATACAATATCGTCATGCATATAAGCATTGAGGATATATACCATATAACTCCATCAAGTCCGCCATAGAAGATACCTGTCATCTTGAGAAGTGCAAGTTCCCAAAAGTCCTGTACGAACTCAACCAAAGCCTGCCTAAAAGTCATATGGTTTAATATGATAACTGCAATAAGTCCTATAAACCATGCTATAGGGAACTGAGGAAGTACAGCTCTTATCTTCTTTTTGATAAAAGAAACTGTTTCATTAGCCAGGTTCTTATCAACCGGAATTGTATTATAACTTTTGGAAGCTACTATGCGGTCTACAGAATTCATCATCAGATAGCCAGAAACTATGAAGAAGAATTCTACGCCAAGCGATCCTCCAAGAAAATAACAATTATCATCACCCAAAAGATATCTGGAATGATGAAGCAGTACAATAAAGGCGAAGACAAAACGTAGTAGTTCTATTCGGCCATTTCTCCGGCTTTTTGTTTTTTCTGCCATAATTACCTCTAATAATTTACGCTAATAACCTAAATGAGGGCGCAAAGGTACAATCCCCATGCGCCCTAACTATTTTAACCAAGAAGTTTCATAAGTCTGTCAACAATTCTCTCGCTGGCGTGACCATCATCCATACATCCCTTACCATCAAGGAATTCCTTAACTTTCTTAGCATACAGTTCCTCATCAAAAGAACGTACATTGTCCATCATTTCTTCATTGCATGTAGCAACAGGGAATGGAGACTCTTCAAGCTTGAAGTAGAATCCACGTTCATTGTTATAAATATCTACGTCTCTTGCATAGATAAATCCAGGCTTTCCACTGAGAACGAAGTCATATATCCATGAAGAATAGTCTGTGATTCCGCAATCAACGAATGAAAGAAGTTCCTGAATATCAGGAAGATCTGTTACATCGATAACACAGTCCTGATTAAGCTTGTTCTGTGTCTTCTCTTTCTTCTTATCATTGTCATGATAACGAAGAAGAATCTTCCACTCACCACCGAAGCGCTCTTCAAGAGCCTCAACAAGTCTGTCACAGTTAAGGTCATAAACCTCGAAATTGTGAGTATCACGGAATGTAGGTGCATAGAGGCAAAGCTTTGTCTCAGGATCAAGGCCTCTTTCTTCGAAGAAGTCTTTCTTCCACTGCTCTCTCTTTTCCTTATATGTATCAAAGAAGATATCATTTCTTGCATGTCCAAGACGCATGATCTTGGTCTGGGGCCAGAAGGTCTCTCTGAATACATCCTCTTCAAACTTTGAATTGGATATGCAATAGTTGGTAAGCTTACCTGTACGTACTGCTGCTTCAGGCCATGAAAGGTTTGTATTATAGTGATCAAGGTCGAAACGCTTGATACCAAGACTTCCGTGCCATGTCTCAAATACGCGCTGTTCCTTCTTAACAGGGAAGGGATAGAACTTATCACCAAGAAGTGAATTGATAATAATAACATGTGAAGAGCATGCTGCTACGAAATATTCATAACTGTTCATCTTAACAATATGAACATTAGGAAGATCCGGAACATAACCTCTTGTATTCATATTTGTAACGCCCCAGTAAATCTCAACGTTTGCATCACGCTTTATAAGCTCCTCGCAGATATACTTAGGGTTACAGGAATAGCTGTGATTGAATGTAATGAACATTATCTGGTTATGAACAACAGGTGTATTCTGTGATAAAACCTTACGGTTTTCATAACCTATTGAACGGTCAACCCATGTCTTAGTCTGCTTCCAGGCTACTCCCATTCTCTTGAAGAATCTTCCTTCTACAGCTGCGGGGAAGATTCTCTTTGCTTTTCTCTTTACAATCTGAACTACTGGCATTATAAATCTCCTAAATATTACTATTTACACGTCAAACTACTATGTCAAAATTACAGTCCGAAGATCTGCTGATTCTCACGGGCATCAATTATAGCACGGAACATATAGAAGTCAACCGGAGTTGTGATCTTAATGTTCTCAGCACGTCCTTCTATAGTGAAGAGCTTATGTCCATAATATTTCATCATGCTCGCAGAATCAATAAAGTCATCTTTCTGCTCTTCAATAGCCTTTGTATGGCATGCCATGATATCTTTGATATGGAAGCACTGAGGTGCTCTTGCCATAAGGCACTGCTTACGATCTATGATACGTCCGACTTCTCCATCAGACTCGTTATCAAGGAAGATTGTCTCAATCGCAGGAGTAACTGTGATAGCATTACCCTTTGTGTTGGCACATTCTATTGCCTTACTGATAGTATTAGGATCAACCAAAGGACGAACACCATCATGTATAAGTACTACGTCATCATCTCCATACATTGAAGAGATTGACTTAAGTCCGTGATAGATTGACTCCTGACCTGAAGAACCGCCGGGAACTATAGCACGTACCTTGGTGATGTTAAACTGTTCACAGTACTTCTTCATTTTAGGAATCCACTCTTCAAGACATGCAATAACGATTCCGTCTATATCAGGATGGTTCTCGAACTTCTCAAGAGTATATATTATGAGCGGCTTGCCATACAGAATAAGGAACTGTTTAGGCACTGCCTTTGAATTCATACGTTTACCGGTACCTCCGGCAAATATTAATGCTGCATTCATTTGTAAATCCTTTCATGCCCTTATATGGGCCAGGAGCAATCTTCATAATATAGAAGGTTATCTCCCATCACTACTATTTCTTTTTTCCTCAAGACTTAGATAAAAAGGCTTAAAGAAAATATGTTTTTCGATCTGATCAGGCGAAGGCAACTTCATATAATCGCCATACAGATTTTTCAAATACAGATCGGTATTGCGCGGAACTCTGTACAAATTACCATCATACAACACTTTTCTCGTTCTGCAAACATCTTTTCGCAAATACATCTCTCCAAAGAAGTATTTACGACCTGTAGGAACAGTAATATATTTGGAATGATCATTCTTGCAGATGCGGTTCATGTTGTCTCCGGCTCTTACAAGAGTATCAAGAGAGATAAAAGAAATCAAGAAGCCGATAAGGATCTTCATCCTGAATATCTTCGCCATCTTGTCCTGACCTGCATCTGCAGCCATCTTCATCATCTCATTTCTATCCCTATAGAACTTCCTGCATGACACAAGAAATCCCAATCCACAACATCCTAATCCGTGAAGGTTTCTGATGAGTGCATTGTTAAAGGTATTCTCCATGACAAAGAGGTCGATGAAAGCTCCTGCTTCTTTGTTTTTAAAATCTTCTCGCGTTACGACACTGGTTCCTTTGAGCCTTATCCTGGAGAGCAAAAGGTTATAGCCTTTGGTTCCCTGAGGAGTGTGTATCCAATATTTCCACCCGAATTTTCTTGTGAAAACAGGGATAAATCTCTCATAATCTCTTCTAGGCATGTTGATATCAATATCATCATCCCACGGAATAAAGCCATGATGCCTTACAGCGCCAAGCGCTGAACCACCACCAAGTGTATAGGTTATGTGATTTTCTTCGCATACAGATACAATATCTGCAAGGATCATGTTAAGTGTCTTCTGGAGCGCCTTAAGCTGATCATCATCTAAGACAACATTGCCTGCTGACTCCATATGCTTAAACGCATTTACAGTTGAAAGTGACAAGGTACGCCTTCCTTTGGTCTAATAGTATAGACTATCGGATTCTTTTGTTCTTAAAAACATTTGTAGTTCCGGACAAGTCCAGAACTACAAAATAATTACTCTTTATACTTCATACTTCTCATGGAAAAGCTTAGCTCGAAGGAATTTACTTATCTTCTTGACCCAGTCTATTTTTTCCATGTATACATATGGAAGGATCTTCACTTCAGAGCGGTCGATTCGACCTGTCTCTATCTGATAATCAAGCCATACGTTAAATATGATCTCACTTACTCTTCCACAATATCTACCCTGGAAGTGAGACATGTGTCTTACGTCAATCTTCTTCTCAAGCTCTTCAAGAATATTAAAGAGCCATGTGCAATATTCATTAAGAAGCTCACGGTCCATGATCATCATGTTGAACATGTGTCCACTTGTCTGACGAAGGACCTTATCATAAGTCTCAATGTATTCAGGATACATCTGAGATATGATTCCTCTTGTAACATAAAGGTGTTCTATATAGTGAGTATGCTGATAATGTGAATACAGCGACTCTATAACATAATGACGCTTGGTTGGAAGGAATACACGATACTTGCCAAGCATAGGCTGAAGCTCACGGCGAAGCAGTATCTTTCCTTTAGGGTTTCTTGATGATCTGAAACCGCCAAAATAGCGTCTGTAATGACAAAGTCCTATATAATCCGCATCAAGATTCTTCCAAGCCCAGTACAGACCTGTAAGCTCACAATAAAGCGGATTCTTCTCTGATATGTTGTCACCCTCATTATCCTTCTGGTATCCAAGATCTTTAGGATTGCCATTGGCATCCTTATCAAGAGCTGCACCAACCTGCATAGGTATATACATCTTACTATGAGGCATCCAATATTTCTTATGAGTGTTGACTATTATCTTTACTGACTGATACTTTTTCATAATTTTCCTCTAGTTAGGTGTCGGAATCAAGTCCACTTGGTTAATATACTGTAACAGAAACTTTTTCTTGTTCATATTTCCGATAGCCACTCTTTGGCTCGAAAAAAGGTACACCACCCCGTGTACCTCTCTCTTCCCTAACTATAGGTTAATATATCATAAAGACGTCAATGTGTCATTGACAATTGTGATAAAAGTAAACTTTTTTTGATAAATTTTTTGTAAATTTTAATAAAAGATGAACAAATTATGAACTCCAGATCATTTTGCCTCTCCCTCAAGCTCTGACGGGAGCTCTGCAAGTGATACAACGCTATATTTAAAATCAGCCCTTGAACCTGCAATCTCTTTAAGCTTCTTATTGATACGACGATAAATGATATCGCAGTCTTCCTGGCTTGTACCCACAAGAAGTATAAGGAACTGGCTGTTTGAGTACTTAGTGAAGGTATCTCCCTGACGAAGCGTACTGTGAATAGCTTCCCAAAGGGCCTGGCTTCTTGCACGAAGCTTGTCCTGATTGCGGATCATCTTGCCTTCATAGTCAACCAAAGTACAAAGCATCATAAATACTGAATATCCGGTTCTCTCCATATTCCTTGAAAGGATATGATAAGCATCAATAAAGCTTGGATATGAGCAGTCATAAGCACCTTCATCATTTGATGAATCAAGAGATCTTCTATCCTGAGTCATCTCAGCCTGAATCTGGTGAATCTGTCCAGGTGCATTATCAATCTTGGCACTCATCTTGTGATATACATCAAGCAGTTTCTCAGGGATAGGAAGACCAAGCTCAGTTGTATAGTAAGCAACTGTAGTGTCATAAACTCTTAATGCATTCTTATAATCACCTTTAGCTATAAGTGTCTCTATCTGACCAACCTGCCAGTCATTTTCAGGATATATCTCTGCTGCACGGCCATAGATGTGGTAAGCCTCTTCATATTCTTTTCTGGAAAGGATATATTCGCCAAGCCATGCTACAACTTCATCATACATCTTACGAAGTGTAACACTTTCCATTATGACCCAGGTCTCTGTTGAAAGAGCCGGAAGAAGCTCTCCCTGATAGAGTTCAAAAGCCTTGCTGTAATACTTATATTTAAGTTCATCGTCCTCTGTATCGCGACCTTTTCTGAAATTATCTTTGAATTCCAGAGCATCAACCCATACAGGCACTGCCGGATCGATAACGAACATCTTCTTGTGCTTCTTGACATAGCTTTCCTGCGGAAGACCTGCTGCGACCATCTGCTTACGCATCTGATAAAGAAGATTATTGAAGCTGTTACTTATATTAAGAGTCTCTTCTTCGCCATACAAAGCTGAGATAAGCTCATCTTTATAAACACCCTTATCGCCCTGGAGCCATACAATCTGCAAAAGCTGAGTAAACTTCGATGCGTTATTACGTCCCGGAGTTACCTCTTTGCCATCATAAATAAGTGAGAACTTACCCAGAAGCCTTACTTGCAATACTTTTTCATCCGCGTTGGTGTTTTCCATAGTCAGGTCCTTCCCCTCTTCCAATACTCTTTAATACTCTCAATACCCTTTTGAAAAATAAGCGATATGTCTGCTTAGAAAACCACAGAATTCCGCAAAATTGCTTTGATCAAAATTCAATTATAAACAGTATAACACATTTTACTTAATCATCATATTTACATCTAAAAATTTTTTTAAGATGTTTTTTTATAATTATTGCTGATCTCATCAAAATCACTTTATATTAATAAGTAAAACTTCCCACACCTAAAAGATATGGGAAGTTTTGTTATTTATTCTTCTTGCAATGTACAAGATAGCAAGGAAGGCCTACAAATACCATTCCTCCAAGTATGTTTCCTATGGTGACAGGAATCTGGTTAGCGAAGAAGCCACCAATGCTGAGTCTTGCAAGCTGATCTGCTGTGATCCCGTATACTTCCGCAGCTTTTGCAGCATAGTTTTCATTAGATGCAGCAATGATTCCGACAGGGATATAGTACATATTTGCAACGCAGTGTTCAAAGCCTCCTACTACGAATGCCATAATAGGAAAGAATATTGCCCATACTTTACCGCCTATGTCCTTTGCTGCTGTTCCCATAAGTATAGCTGCGCAGACAAGTATGTTACACAAAATTCCTGATGCTATACCTTTAACAGGGCTGATAGAACATTTGCCAAGTGCAACTTTAATTGAATATGCTCCAAGAAGGCCTGAAGAATAATCAAGATTACCTGAAAAATAAGTGAGAGCTGCAATTATAAGCGCTCCAACAAGGTTAGAAAGCCAGATGATGCAAAGGTCTCTTACTACCTTGCCCCATGAAAATCTGTGATCCATAGCTCCCATTGATGTAAGACAGTTACCTGTAAAGAGTTCTCCACCTATAAAGGTGATGAGCATAAGTCCAACAGGGAATATAAGACCTGATACGAATCTTGAAAGACCTACATTATCAACAGAATGTGCTGCAGTTGAACTTGTAGCTGCGCCAAGAGCAATAAATGCTCCGGCCATAATTCCAAGAAGTATCATCTTTGAAAGCGGAAGGCTTACTTTGGTCTCGCCTCCTTTAATATTAGTTTCGATAACCTGAGCGGGTGAATTAAATAAATTGTCCATTGTATTAAATTATCTCCTCGTTAAAAAAATCACAGTACATTATATCAGATAATCTCTCCCATGTGAAACCTAATGGACAGAAATCCCCTACCAAAAAGGGCCTGACCCTCAAGTAAACTACCCATCACCTAAAGGTAATGGGTAGTTAGCTACATCATTATAAAAATATCAACATATTTTTTCTTGTTCAATCACCTGATAACAACAAAGTCTGTGATCCTTGCAGCATCTTCAGAAGAATCCGCCATAAAGCTTACAGGTATCACAAGATACTCTTTGCCATAAGCAGTTATAAGCTCAGTCTTTTTGACAAGGTCAAGCGGAAGCTCTATATCAATTGTATATTTAGATGCATCTGTATCTTCTACATACTTACTATGATCAAGAACTTCATTATATATAAGAGTATCCGCTGCTTTGATCATAAGCTTTAAGCCGTCATCTTCAGTAAGTACAGTTACGCTTAATGTATTAACTCTTCCAGGGTTAACAACCATGCGGTAAGTAAAGCTTCCGCCTTTAATAGCCCTTCTACTTGTAATAGGGCTTGTAGTTCCTACGCTGCCATTATCTGCCATCTTATGAAGATCATCATTTTCATACTGGCCATAGCCCGCTTCTATCATATCAAGGACGTTTGCTTTATTATTTTTCCTTACTGCCTTATCATTTTGCTGCTCTAAAGAAGTCATATAATAAAAGTATATTCCGTAGCGATGTCTGTATTTAAGGTAGTGAGGAGCAAATATATAGTCAGATCCTGAAATCTTAAAAGCCATTTGCCCGGACGGATTCATCACAGGCTTCACGTATTCTGATACAGCCTTAGAAAACTGCGCTGCTGTCATTCCATCAGGAATAATGATATATTCTGAATCCACAATCTTCTCTGCAGGAATAGTTACATCAACTCCTGTTGTTGTAGTACTAAGATCCTTATCTCCAAGATCTGCAGAAAGGACATACGGGCCATAGCAAAGAGCCATACAGGAGTTTTCATCTGGAAGCGCCCTTGTATATATTTTCATAGGAAGTCTTACGCTTACAAGGTCTCCTTCTTTAAGCTCATCTTCTATAACTACAAATCCATTAGAATCAGAACATTTTGCTACTTTATCATTAACCTTAGTCTTAGAACATTTTGCTTCTATATCATTAACCTTAGTCTTAGAACATTTTGCTTCCTTATCATTAACCTTTACTTCTATATCGCCGTCTATCCAGCAAGGAATTCTCAGAGCAAGCTTCCTTCCATCATAGCCTTCTCCAATAGTGATCTTAACAAGATCTGAGCTAAGTAGATCAGCTTCAATTTTATAAACAAGTTCTTGTCCCATATTATATAGGAAGGAACTCATGTACATGCCAATGTAAATATTCGCATCATCTTCATAGAAGAAGCTATCGCCAAGCTTTGTAAAGTTCTCCATTCCGGTTCCTGTACAGCACCAGAATTTATTATATCTTTCGCCGTAAACCTTGAAGTAACCGGTAGACATCGGCTGAAAATATGTAGTCATACCACTCTCAGGATTCTGAGAAGACAGGATTGAATTAATGAAGGTATTCTCATAATAATCAAGATACTTGGAACTGCCTGTAACTTCAAAAAGAGTCTTCGCAAGTTTTAGCATATTGTAAGTATTGCAGGTCTCGTTATTGGCATTGGTGCGCTCTGCATCAAGTACGTTATCAAGACCGAAATGCTCCCATTCGCTGTTGCCGCCTGTTGCATAGGTATGTTTATTTACAACCATGTCAAAAAAAGCTTCTGCATAAGCCAGATATTCTGAGCAGTCTACCACGCTGCCATCAACCTCTTTGCCATGAAGAGCAACATATCTTCCTATAGCACCCAGAAATTTAGGGATTGTAGTATTAGCATGAAGTCCGTCAAGAGCATTGGGAGAACCTTCTGCTATTCTCTTAAAAAGCTTATCCTGGTCAAAAAAGTGAGCTGCCTTTGCATACTTAATATCGCCTGTGCACTTATAAAGCTCATATAAAGCATCATTCATTCCGCCATATTCTGTAGACAGAACCACCTCATTAAGTTCAGGACTCCAGGATGATGCCCTGTCATAAGTCCAGTCACCTAAACCTTTGGCAAGGGTAAGAGCATCTTCACTTCCTGTAAATTTATAAACATCAATAATTCCTGCAAGGATCTTGTGCATGGTATACCACGGAACCCAGGCCTCAGTTATTATATTGGTCATGCGCTTTTCAACATTATCGAACTGAATCTCAACATTGTCTCTGTCAAGAATAGCAGCACCAAATATAAAGCCTTTCTTTCCCTTGGAATTGTCCTGACATTCAAGAAGTGATGTGATCATATAATCTATCTTATCCTTGATCTTGT
Source organism: Butyrivibrio sp. (assembly GCF_024699075.1). The sequence goes on along the minus strand of NZ_JAILQF010000367.1, from coordinate 2,602 downwards.
TCTTAACATCTAAAGATGCGCACCTGTTCACATAACTTTGAGCAAGCGCTGTAAGATAGTGCCCCATTGTATGTCCGCCAATAAGCATATTCTCCCAGCCTTCATATCTTACAGCACCCTTTGTATCAATTCCTGCAGTATCCCTAAATCCTGCAAGCATCTTATCATCATCTATAGAAAGAAGATAATCGATCTCTTTATCAAAGGCATTGACCATATAGGGATCAGTAACTTCTACATTTTCCAGTTCAATACTTTTTATTCTTTTAGTATTAATTGACATATTCCCTCCATCTACCATATATACATTCTCTAAAAAATTGATCAGCTTATTACTTTCTGTTCTTAAGAAAACATAGCATGAACCATCTATATAAAAAAGAGCACTTTGCTATTTTAGGTGTCATTTTTTCTCTATTTACAAAATGACACCTAAATATTATATTTAAAGTGTAAATAAAACGTATTTATCGCAATTATAGCCATATTTCAAGTTTCAAACACCGCAATATCCGGCAATAAAGTGTCATTTAGTTAGATTTGGTGTTATTAAATACTCTATCCTGATAAAACGCGATATTCAAGCACTTACCAAGCACAATCATTATATTGAGGTGTAATTTTTATACTTATATGCTTTACCTTGATATTTGCAGTATATAGAGGTGTGATTTTTTACTAGCCAAACTTACTGTTATCTCTTCATCAAATGGAAGCACAATTTTTAAGAGGAAACCAATGAAGTTAATTCCGATAGCACTTTATTCACTATATTCGTATCACTATACAGGAAAGTTCAAAGCTCTTTCGTCAGAATGGCAGCACAATAAAACTTCCCTCAAAGATTATGAACTTATAATCATGACAGAAGGTGAGCTGTATCTTAGATATGACGGCAAAAATTATACTGTCAAAAAGGGAGAATACCTCCTTCTTCCGCCATCAGAAAACGGATTCAGAGAAGGTTTCAAGAAAGCTTACTGCTCTTTTTACTGGATGCATTTTGTAACAGATCACAGCAGCAAGGTTCCTTATGAGATAAGTCCAGGTAACCCCAGAATCAAAGAAATAGACACATCCAAATACGGCTTCATCCCTCAAAGCGGTGCTATTGCATCCCCAGAGAGAATCCTTGTTATGATGAAGCAGCTTCAGGACATGGTCAAGAACAATTATCCAACTGTATCTCTAAATGCAATGGTGACAAGTATAATGATGGAACTGTACGGAGAGATTACGGTAGGAGCTCCGTCTTCTAAAGATCCAGCAGCCAAGAAGCAGATATATCTGGATATCATAGACTATATTCAGACCAATATATCGAGAAAAATAAAGATTTCAGAAATTGCAGATTCTTTTGGATATAATCCAAAATATCTGTCACATCTTTTTGTAGAAATAAGAAATATCCCACTTAAGCAGTTCATCATAAGCCAGAAGATGGATGCTGCCAATTTCATGCTTGCAGATAATGATAAAACAGTATCACAGATAGCAAACGATTTGGGATTTTCTGATGTTCATAACTTCGCAAGAGCATACAAAAAGTATACAGGGCTTACGCCAAGCGAATACAGAAATGCATTCGCAAAGCGCATGCTATTTCATGTGTAAACAACACATAACTTTATTGATAAAGGAGTTTCCAGCTATACAATTATATACAAAAAGTATATACAATTTAAGAGCATATAAGCTGCTCTACTTCTTCTCTTAATGGCATAACCTTAAGCGCACCCTTTCTTGTAGTTACGATGGATGCTGCAGCATTGGCAAAGATCAGCATGTCTTTAAGATCATATTCATCAAGATTATCAAGGCCATTATCTAGCACATAATTAAGAATACATGCGCCAAAAGTATCACCTGCGCCTGTAGTTTCAATAGTATCTTCTCTTACAAAGGCAGGAACCTCTATTCTTAAGTCTTTGTAATAGACTCTGCTACCATCTTTTCCCATAGAAAGAGTTATAAGCTTTGGCGCATACTGCTTTCTAAGCTCATTTATCCCCTCATCAAAGTCATCTTTACCTGTAAACCATCTGATCTCATTATCTGATATCTTGAGAATATCACAGACCTTGATTCCTTTACTTATCTCCTGTCTTGCATGATCAAGGCTATCCCATAAAGGCTGTCTTAAATTGGGATCAAAGCTTATTATGGCACCGCTTCTTCTAGCTATATCTATAGCTTTAAAGGTTGCCCTCTCACATTCACTGCTTGTCATTGAAAGACTTCCGTAGTGGAATATCCTGCAGTTTCTGATAAGATCTTCATTAAGGTCATCTTCTGTAAGCATCATATCTGCTCCGGGATTTCTATAAAAAGAGAAATCTCTGTCACCATCTTCAAAGGTCTTAACAAAGGCAAGTGTTGTATTTACGCTATTGTCTACAACAAGGCCAGAGCTATCTATTCCAACCTGCTTTATAGCATTTTCAAGCTGCCTTCCAAAAATATCATTTCCAACTTTTCCAATAAAGGCAGTTGATTTTCCAAGTTTTGTAAGCATGGAAAGAACATTACAGACTGCTCCGCCAGGATTAGCCTCCATTACAGGATTGCCATACTGGCTTATACCATTTTCAGTAAAATCTAT
>NZ_JAILQF010000325.1 GCF_024699075.1 Butyrivibrio sp. | reverse complement strand
AGCAAGGGATTTGCTGCAGGCTGCTCAAGAGAGGTCATTGAACGTGGCGCGGCACAACTTGGCTGGGAACTTGATAAACTTCTCGAGATGACACTTAAAGCTATGGCTGAGAGTGAGGATCTGATCAATGAAGAGATGGCTACGGTTGCATGAAAAATTACTACCATATAGCAGAAAGCAATTATTATTTATGAATTTATTTGATTTTCAAATTCTTACCTACATGTAATAGTGGGTCTATTTGTGTGAGTCTATTTTGCGTACGCAGAATAGGCTTTTTCTTTGCCTGAAGAAGCCCAACTTTTATGAGTGAAGCCTTATCTGGATTGGCAATAGGTAGGGCATAGCAGAACTATAAAGGTAAGATCGTGGCTTCCAGTGCATATGAAGACATTCGAGACACGAGGCTTTACAGGGAGTGGGAGAGTAAAGTGATTCAAAGTTGCGAAAACATATACAAACGACTGGTTAAGAAGAGCATATATAAGTATAATCAGCTGCTAAGAGGTAAAAGCATCCGTTAGCAGCTAGTTTATAATACGTGATCTAAATGTATGCGGCGTTTACATTTGGAAAAAATAATGATAAAATAAACACACAAAGAAAGGTGATTGTTACTATGTTTGAGAAAAATCTTAAATATTATCGTTTGAAAAAGAACATGAGTATGAAAAGTTTGGCAGATGCTGTTGGAGTAACATCTATGGCTATCTCAAACTATGAATCAGGCAAGAGAAGACCGGAGATAGAGATTATCAACAAGATGGCTGAGGTACTTGGAATCAAAGTCGTTGATTTTCTAGCTTCACGTAATTCGCGTTTGGAGTTTAAACATTGTGAATTTAGAAAATATTCAACGCTTACCAAAACGCAGCAGGAGTATATAAAGGAATCTGTTGAGGAATACTTTGGCCGCTTCTTTGATGCTGTAGACTGTCTATGTGGTAATCCTCTTCCTGCACCAATTGAATGTTATACGCTTGACTTATCTGGCTCATATCAGCAGGATGCTTTGAATTTAAGAAAGCATCTTGGCCTTCCGGAGGAAGGCCCTATTGATGAACTTATAACAATTCTGGAAAATAAAGGGATTATGGTTTTTGAGCTGAAAATGGATGATGAACATTTTTCTGGAATGAATGGATTTGTTAATGAATATCCATACATTGTTATCAATAAAAATATGAATCCTGAGCGTAAAAGAACTACAATTATTCATGAGTTAGCTCATCTTATGTTTATCTGGGATGAAAGCAAAGAAAAGGAAAATGAGCTTCTCGCAACACAGATAGCAGGAGCTTTTTTGATAACTGACGTAGATTTAGTTAGAGAACTGGGATTAAAGAAAACGCGCCTTACAAAAGATATGATCCTGGTATGCCAGGAATATGGAATTTCTATGTATCTATTGGTTAAGCGTGCAGCACAAAAGAAGATAATGTCTAATTCTTTGGAAAAAGAATTCTATATTAAAGCTAATAAAGCACATTGGAATAAGCATGAGCCTCAACGAGTTAAGAATATTGAAGAACCCTTACTTTTCAAACAGCTTGTGTATAGAGCTGTAAATGAAGAAGGGGTAAGCATACAGCGTGGTGCAGAGCTTTTGCAGATGCCTTATAGTGATGTAGAAAAATACTGTGGCCTTATGGAGGTATAAACTTGAAGTATATTAGCAGTGATACCAATATTTGGCTGGATTTTGAAACTATATCACGTACGGACCTACCTTTTCGATTGCCATGTACTTATGTAATGTATAGAGAAGCATTATCGGAAGAAGTTATTTCTCCACCAGATTTGATGGAGGATTTGAAAAAGAAAGGTCTCGAGGCAGTAGAACTTACTACAGAAGAATTCTTTTATGCAGCTGAATGTGTAGCAAAATACGTAAAAATATCAAAATATGATAGTACTGCGTTAGCTATAGCAAAACACCGGGGCATACCGCTATTGACAGGAGATAATGCCCTTAGAAAGGCAGCTGTAAAAGAAGGCGTGAAAGTTATTGGTACAATAGGAATTTTGGATAAGTTATATGAGGGGGACCACATAACTGCATCTGAATACAAGTATTGTCTGGAACAATTATTGGAACACAAGGAGAGACGACTTCCTGCAGAAGAGATGAAGAAAAGACTTAATAACCTGGTTTAAATACAGAAAGAGTCGATGATTCGATAGAATTATCGGCTCTATTTTTTGTTTTGAAAGAGTGGACTTTTGCAAAAGTCTTTCGGACTTTGAACAATGGTACAGGCACCATATGACGTTATAATCAGTATTAGGTCAGGCCAAATAATAAATATAGTTCTGGATAAAGCAAATTTGAAATAATACAACTATTTTTCGACATTAGATTCATTGGAATAATACAAAAAGAATCAACGCCGACTTATTGGGGTAATATCAATTTGTTATTTAGAACAATACTAAAAATATGGGAGATAGCTATGGGACTAAATCACTTAGCGGTAGATATAGGCGCTTCCAGTGGCCGACACATTATCGGTAGAGTAGATAATGGCATTATGAAGCTGCAGGAAGTCTACCGATTTGAAAATGGGGTATCTGAGAAGAACGGTCATCTGTGCTGGGATATAAATTTATTGTATCAAAATATTATAGATGGTATCAGAGAGTGCAGAAACCAGAATCTCACGCCGGATACCATGGGAATTGATACCTGGGGAGTTGATTTCGTGCTTCTTGACAGCGATGGGGAAATCCTTGGTGATACAGTCGCTTACAGAGACGAAAGAACAGATGGCATCAGGCAGGAGCTTGAAGATAAGGGCATCCTTTCTTTTGACGATCTGTATTCTAAAACGGGAATCCAATATCAGAAATTTAATACGATCTATCAGCTTGTGGCACTTCAAAAAGAGCATCCTGAATACATGGAGCAGGCAGAGAGCTTTCTCATGATTCCGGATTATCTTAATTACAAGCTGACAGGCATAAAGTCTAATGAATATACCAATGCTTCCACGACAGCGCTTGTGGATGCAAAGACCTGCGACTGGGACTATGAACTTATAGAAAAGCTCGGTCTTCCAAAGAAGATATTCGGTAAACTTTCAAAGCCTGGTACAAAGCTTGGAAGATTTACTCAGGAAGTCAGGAACTATGTAGGTTTTGACCTTGATGTGATACTTCCGGCTACCCACGATACAGGTTCTGCATATCTTGCTGTTCCTGCAAGGGATGACAAGGCAGTGTTCCTGTCATCAGGCACATGGTCACTTATGGGAGTTGAGAACAAAGAATCTATAACAAATGGCGAGTCTAAGGAAGCTAATTTCACCAACGAAGGTGGCTATAACAATACTTATAGATATCTTAAGAACATCATGGGACTTTGGATGATCCAGTCTGTAAGGCGGGAGATCGGTGAGATTACAGGCACAAAGCCTTCTTTCCCGGAACTTATAGAAGCAGCTAAGCAGGCAAAAGATATTGACGTAGTGCTGGACGTTGATGATGCAAGATTCCTTGCACCTAAGTCAATGATAGAAGAGATAAAAAAGGCCTGTGAGGATGCAGGAGAAACACTTTCAAATGTCAGAGATGATAGTCCATCTGAAAAGAATGATTCGGATGGTAAAAAAATCGAAGGGTGCGAGGCAACAACTTGTCTTCCGGCAGGAACAGGCGAAGTTATGGCGGTTATCTATAATTCTCTTTCTGATGACTACAGAAGAACTGTAGAGACGCTTGAAAAACTTACTGGTAATAAATACACATCCATCAACATCGTAGGCGGCGGATCACAGGATATGTACCTGAACCAAAGAACCGCTCAGGCGACAGGACTTCCTGTGTTTGCAGGACCAACAGAAGGAACAGCTCTTGGAAACCTGATAGTGCAGTTCATATGTTCAGGAGAGTACAAGAATCTTCAGGAAGCAAGAGATGCGATCAAGAAGAGCTTTGATATTAAGCTTGTTGAAGCTTGAAATAAAGTTATCCTTTGAATATTTGAAGATATAAAACAAATATATTAAGACAAAAACTCAATACTAAAAAATACAAAAGGTATAAAGACAAAAAGCATACACAAAAAAAGCATACAAAACTATATGATATTTCTTTTTACAGGAGGACAAAAATGAGTTACCAGGAAGCAAAAGAGATCTACGCAAGTTATGGCGTTGATACAGAAAAAGCATTATCACTTCTTGCAAACAAGGCTATCAGCATTAACTGCTGGCAGGGAGATGATGTTGTTGGATTTGATAATCCAAACGGCGGAGCAGGAGATGGCATCGCTACAACAGGTAATTATCCTGGACGAGCTAGAACATTTGAAGAGCTCAAGGATGATTTCCTTAAGGCTATCAGCATGATACCAGGTAAGAAGAGAATCAATCTTCATGCCTGCTATGCAATATTTGATGATGAGCATCCATGGGTTGATCGTGACGAGCAGACTTATGAGCACTTTAAGCCATGGGTTGATTTTGCTAAGGAGCACAACCTTGGAATAGATTTCAATCCTACAATCTTCTCACATAAAATGATGGTTGATGGTCTGTCACTTTCATCTCCAAGAAAAGATGTTCGTGATTTCTGGATCCGTCATGCTATAGCATCAAGAAGGATCGCAGAGAGAATTGGTCAGGAACTGAATGACATGGTTCTTAACAATGTATGGATCCCGGACGGATTCAAGGATATCCCTGCTGATCGTCTTACACCAAGACTTCGTCTTAAGGACTCTCTTGATCAGATCTTTGCTGAGAAGTGCCCTCACGTTATCGATACAGTAGAATCCAAGTTCTTTGCAATCGGTGTTGAGAGCTATACAACAGGATCTAACGAGTTCTACATGAGCTATGCAGCTACACACCCTGGTGTATACAATCTTCTTGATATGGGACACTATCATCCAAGTGAATATGTAAGTGACAAGATTCCAGCACTTCTTCCTTTCTTTGACAAGATCCCGCTTCATGTAACAAGACCGGTTAACTGGGATTCAGATCATGTAGTTCTTCTTCAGGATGAGCTTATTGAAGTAATGAAGGAAGTTGTTAGAAATGATGCTCTTGATAAGGTTATTCTTGGCCTTGATTTCTTTGATGCATCAATCAATCGTGTTGCAGCATGGGTTATCGGAACACGTGCTACTCACAAGGCACTTCTTCTTGCACTTCTTCAGCCTAATGAAGAGCTTAAGAAGGCACAGGATGAGGCTGACTATACTAAGAGACTGATGCTTTCAGAAGAGATGAAGTCACTTCCATGGTCAGATGTATGGGCAGAGTATTGCAGACGTGAAGGCGTTCCTTGTGACAAGTCATGGTATGACGAAATTAAGCGCTATGAAAATGAAGTGCTTTCTAAGAGAGCATAAAACTTATAATTTATATCAAATATATATAGTAAATAACTAAAAATAAGTAATTTTAAAAACACCAAAGGAGGAGAGATTTATGGCAAATCGTATCGTACTTAACACAGTATCTTATCATGGAAAGGGAGCAATTGAGGAGATTCCTGGAATTGCAAAGCGCGAGAACTTCACAAAGGTTTTCGTATGTTCTGACCCTGACCTTGTAAAATTCGGAGTAACAGCTAAGGTTACAGATCTTCTTGAAAAAGAAGGTATTGCATATGAACTTTATTCAGGAATTAAGCCAAACCCAACAGTAGAGAACGTTGTAGAAGGTGTTGAAGCTTATAAAAAGGCAAATGCTGATTCTATCATCGCTATAGGTGGTGGCTCATCTATGGATACAGCAAAAGCTATCGGTATCATCATCACAAACCCTGAGTTTGCAGATGTTCGTTCACTTGAGGGCGTAGCTCCTACCAAGAATCATGCTGTAAAGACAATTGCAGTTCCTACAACAGCTGGCACAGCTGCAGAAGTTACTATCAACTACGTTATCACAGATGTTCAGAAACAGCGTAAATTCGTATGTGTTGACGAACATGATATCCCAGCATATGCAGTTATCGATCCTGATATGATGAGCTCAATGCCTAAGGGCCTTACAGCTGCAACAGGTATGGATGCACTTACACACGCTATCGAAGGCTATACAACCAAGGGAGCTTGGGAGCTTACAGATATGTTCCACTTAAAGGCTATCCAGCTTATCGCTGATAACCTTAGAAAAGCTGTTGAGAATGATCCTGAAGGACGTGAGAACATGGCACTTGCTCAGTATGTAGCAGGTATGGGATTCTCAAATGTAGGTCTTGGAATTGACCACTCTATGGCTCATACACTTTCAGCTCACTATGACACACCTCATGGCGTAGCTTGCGCTATGTTCCTTCCAATCTCAATGGAATACAACCGTGACTACACAGGTGAGAAGTATAGAGAAATCGCAAGAGCTTTCCATGTTGAAGGCGTTGACGAAATGTCACAGGAAGAGTATCGTGATGCTGCAATTGCTGCAGTTAAGAAGCTCTCTCAGGATGTAGGAATTCCGGAAAAGAACGAGAAGATTAAAGAAGAGGATCTTTCACAGCTTGCAGATGATGCACTTGCAGATGCATGCTGCCCTGGTAACCCACGTGAGGCTACAAAGGACGACGTTCTTGCAATGTTTAGAAAGCTTATGTAATTAGCATTTAATCGCAGAGCGATTAAATGCGTACTTCTAAAGAAGTACCAAGAAAAAAAGAGAGCAGTTAATCGCAGAGCGATTAACTGCGTACTTCTAAAGAAGTACCAAGAAAAGATTTAGCAGTAAATTGCTTTGCAATTAACTGCGTACTTCTAAAGAAGTACTATCCTTTGTTACAATACAAAAATAAAAAGAGGTTTGTTATGTTTAATATTTTAGAAGCACCTTTCATGATCGAGATGATCAGAACAGTTACCAATATGTATGCACATGGATGGGATGAGCGTAATGGTGGTAATGTATCACTTCTTCTTGAAGAAGAGAAGGTTAAAGACTATGTGAACACTGATGCAGTTATTCGCACAATTGACATTCCTTTTGATGCAACTGCGCTTGTCGGCAAATACTTCCTTGTAACAGGTACAGGAAAGTATTTCAAGAATGTTCAGTATGATCCTGAAAAGAACATGGGTCTTTTCAGAATTGGCCAAGACGGCCATACAGCTGAACTTCTTTGGGGCTATAACGATGGAGGAAGATTCACATCAGAGCTTCCTGCACATCTTATGAGTCATATCGCTCGTCTTCAAGTTGATCCTGATAATCATGTTGTTATGCATTGCCATCCGACTAACCTTCTGGCTATGACATATATCCATGACCTTGATGAGAAGAAGTTCACACATACTCTTTGGGAGTTCTCAACAGAATGTATAGTTGTATTCCCTGATGGTGTTAACGTTCTTCCATGGATGCTTTGCGGAACTAATGAAATTGGTGAGGCAACAGCAAAGAAGATGGAGACAGCTCGTCTTGTAGTTTGGGCAGCACATGGTATCTATGGTGCAGGCAAGGACCTTGATGAGACCTTCGGACTTATAGAAACAGCTGAAAAGGCAGCTGAAGTATATATGAAGTGTGCTGCAGTTAAGCAGATTAATACTATCAAGGATTCTGAGCTCAAAGAACTGGCAGACTTCTTTAAGGTTACACCAAGAGAAGGCTATCTTGAGGTTTAAAGACATATTTTATGCTTAAAGCCAAAAGTTTTTAACTCTTAAATGATGAGCAGATGTCTGTATGTTGCGGGCATCTGCTTTTTTATATATAAAATCTTGCCATTTTATGTGCAATTTTCACCAAAATGCAGTATTTGCGTGCAATTGGAGGATTTATAGCTTATAATAATGCCGAAGATAAATATACTAATTGTATACTCAGAATTACATATATCGTATTGTTATTTTTTGGTAAAAATGTTCCTATAATCAAGCTTATAGTTTTTGGTAAAAATGCCGATATAGTATTAGATTGCAATGACTATAAGAAATAGCAGAGGACTTTATGCAATATAACATTTCTTTTGACATATGTGCAATAATTATATATGTATTTGTTCTTGTACTGTTTCTTGCAAGAAAAAACTATTCTACAAGTGCTAATGCTGCTTATCTGATCCTGCTTGTAGATTCTCTTATTGCGGCTATTTCTGATGCTATTACAGGCTATACCATTCCAAATGCTGATAAAGTTCCCCTGACGTTCAATTATATTATTAATTCTGTATTCTTTTTGTCTATGAATACAGTTCTTTTCTTCTATTGTTATTACCTTTTGAGAATAATTTATAAGACCAGGCCTTTCACCATGCTTAACAGGGTTTTCCTTGTAGTGTGCGGCATTGTAGATGTGGTGATTATAGTAACTAATCCATGGACCAAGGCAGTATTTTATTTTGAAGATAATGTTTACTGTGCAGGAAATCTCAAGATAGTACTGTATATCGTATCCTTCTTTATGCTTGTAAACTGCGTTTATGAGACTATAAGGAACAGGCAGTCACTCAAATTCGGGCAGATTGCAGGAATGATAATGGTTACAGTGGGCAATCTTTTTTCTGTTGTATTCCAGTTTTTCCATCCGTATCAGCTGATAACGTCCTTTACAGTTTCTATGGCTCTTCTTGTCATATATCTTTCAATTCAGGATGTTGATAATTATATTGATCCTCTTACAAGAGCCTTTAATCAGCAGGCCTTTGAAGATACGCTTAGCGGCTTTGCAAGGACCAGAAATCCCTTTACCGTGGTCACTGTTAAACTTCAGAATTTCAGAAAGGTCAATGAGACGGCCGGAATTGTTGCCGGTAACAGGATCCTTGAAATGATAGCTTCAAGGCTTCGCCCTATAGTTGGCAAAGAAAATCTCTTCTATAATTCCGGAACCCGCTTTACAGTCCTTATTCATGACAAGGGGATGGAAGAAAATACCATTATCTCCCAGATTAAATTTGAGCTTAGAAAAGAGTTCCTTGTAGGAGATATTGAAATAAGACTTAAACCTCAGCTTATCGTTGTCAGATATCCTGATCATGGTACGACTTCTTTTGAGCTTGAAGATGCTATAACCTATTGTATGAGACAGCTTGAAAAGTCGAATACCCAGGAAGTTATCTATGCCGACTCACTTATCTTAAAGCAGGTCAAAAGAAATACGGATATGGACCATATAATGCGCGAAGCTTTGTATACTGAAGGCTTCAGAGTCTTTTACCAGCCAATAAGAGATGCGGCAACAGGAGAGTATCACTCCGCAGAAGCACTGCTTCGTCTATATCACGAAGATTATGGCTTTATAAGTCCTGAGGAATTCATCCCTCGTGCAGAAAAGAGCGGACTTATTATTGAAATTGGTGAGTATGTATTTGAGGAAGTCTGCAAGACTATAAAGAGCCGTAAGTTTGAAGAACTTGGAATAGACTATGTTGAGATCAATCTGTCAGCTGTTCAATGCATCCAGAGAGATCTTAGAGACAAGCTGTTCCTTATCATGAAAAGATATCATGTCAAACCTGAAATGATCAATCTCGAGATCACAGAAACAGCTACAGTATCATCCAGTGAGCAGCTACTTGACTTTATGAATGTCATGCTTCACGGCGGAATCAGGTTCTCACTTGATGATTATGGCTCAGGACTTGCAAATATGAATTACCTGCTCATGTATCCTTTCCATATAGTTAAACTTGATAAAGTTCTTGTATGGAAGGCATTTAGTGAGGAAAGAGCACGCGTTGCGCTAAAGTATACTATAGAGATGCTCAAGGAACTGAATTATGAAATAATCGCAGAAGGCGTTGAGACAACTGAACAGGCAGATGGACTTAAGGAAATGGGTTGTGATAAGTTCCAGGGATATCTGTATTCAAAGCCTATAAATAAGGATGAGTTCGTTCAGTTTATAAAAGATAACAAGTGATAATTTTTTCATATATAATATGAGCCATCCTTTTTGGGGTGGTTCATTTATTATACGAGGATATATGATAGTCATTAGTTTTATTTATTTGTGAGATGAAGTAAAAAATACAATATATTTAGATGCTTTGCGTAATAAAGAATACAAAGAACAAAGCATCTTATGCTATAATTATTGTGTTCTGGATAATATTGAATATGATGACTTATTGAATGTGAGTTACAGAAATACGCATTTACTGTATTTTTAAATCTATGATTTATAATAGTTATATAGTTATGATATTTTTGGTATTATCTTAAAGGGGTACATATTTATTTTTTGGAGGAAAAACATGTCTATTAACGACGAATACATTGAATTCACAATTCCCAAACAGAAAACCATTGCACTTATCGCTCATGATAAGAAGAAAAAAGAACTCGTTGAATGGTGCGAGCACAACAAATTCAGACTTGAAAAACATTTCCTGTGCGGAACAGGTACTTCTGCAAGACTTGTTGCAGAAAATACAGGACTTCCTGTAAGAGCCTATAATTCAGGCCCTCTTGGAGGAGATCAGCAGGTTGGAGCCAAGGTAGTTGAAGGTAAGATCGATATGATCATTTTCTTCTCTGATCCTCTTGAAGCTCAGCCTCATGACCCTGATGTCAAGGCACTTCTTCGTATCGCTCAGGTTTATGATATTCCAATCGCTAATAACAGATCTACAGCAGATTTTATGATCACCAGCAGATTCATGGAAGATGAGTATGTACACAGAGTTCTCAATTTTGACAGAAATGTAGAAAAGAGAGTTAAAGAAGGTAATCTTGTCTGATATATTTCAGCTATGGTAATCTTTGAATCAGAATTATGATATGAAGAAAAACTAAAAGGAGGCCATTTAATAAAATGATCAACATCAAAAATGTTACTGATGATATACTTTGGATTGGCGGAAGCGACAAGAGACTTGCTAAGTTTGAGAATCTTTTTCCACTTCCAAAGGGGGTGTCATATAACAGCTTCGTAGTCAAAGATGATAAGACTATAATATTTGATACAGCAGATGTCACAATAGCTGACCAGTATATTGAGAATCTTGAAGCAGCACTTTCAGGTAGTAAGCCTGATTACCTTGTGATCCTTCATATGGAGCCTGATCACTGCTCTCAGATATCAAGAGTGGCTTCATTATATCCTGATATAAAGCTTGTTGGCGGTATGCAGACTTTCAAGTTCCTGCACCAGTTTTTCCCTGAACTTGATAATCTTGAGAAGATCACTGTCAAGGAAGGCGATACTCTAGAAACAGCTAATCACTGCTTTAGCTTTATTGGCGCACCTATGGTTCACTGGCCTGAAGTATTGTTTGCATTTGATACAAAGACAGGAACACTGTTTTCTGCAGACGCATTCGGTACCTTTGGAAGCGTTGATTCCGGTATCTTTGCAGATGATTATGATTTTGAAAAAGAGTTTCTTGATGAAGCAAGACGCTATTATGCAAATATAGTTGGTAAGTATGGAGCTCAGGTTCAGGCAGTTCTTAAGAAAGCTCAGGGCCTTGATATCCAGAAGATATGTCCTTTGCATGGCCCCATCTGGCGCAAGGATGTAAGCTGGTTTGTAGATAAGTATGACAAATGGAGCTCTTTTACACCTGAAACTGACGATATACTAATGGTATATGGCTCTATGTATGGACATACAGCAAGTGCAGCAGAGACGCTCGCTCAGATCGTTCATGAAAAGAGTGGCAAGAACGTAAGAGTTTTTGATGTAAGTAAGACTGATAAGTCTGAACTTGTAGGAGAAGCATGGCTCTGTGCCAAGATCGTACTTCTTGCTCCTACATATAATGGTGGCCTGTATCTTCCGATGGAAGACTATGTAGCAGATCTTGTAGCACTTGGACTTAAGAACAGAGCCTTTGCACTTGGCCAAAACGGAACATGGGCACCTGTAGCCGCAAAACACATGTCTGATAAGCTTGCACTCCTTAAAGACTGCACAATATCAGAAACTGTACTTACTATAAATTCAGCACTTCATGAAAGTGATATGGAGCTTGTAGAGAAATTTGCTGATGTAATAGCTTGTATGTAAAAAGTATTTGTGATTCATGAACTTTTTAACCCATATAAAACATTCCCGGATCATAGATTTGGGAATGTTTTTTGTGAAATAAGACATCCAATTTCTTTAAATGGGGGATTATGACATACTTGTGAGCGCTTTATATATGTGCATTTTTGTGAGAGAAGACATTTCATTTTTTAGTTGGTAAATTATTAACGAACCTTTAATTTGGGGTAGATTATATTAATTTTTTGAGTTAAAGTATTATTGGTTAAGTAAAAATTACAATCTCATAAAAAAGGGAGGAGATAATATGCTTGAAAAAATATTCAAGCTCAAAGAGCATGGGACAACTGTCAAAACTGAAATGCTGGCAGGTCTCACAACATTTCTTGCTATGGCCTACATTCTGGCCGTAAATCCATCTATTCTTGGAGCAGTAATGGATGCAAATGGTGTATTTGTTGCAACAGCAATAGCATCAGCATTCGCTACATTTTTTATGGCTTTCATAGCTAATTATCCTATAGCACTTTCTGCAGGTCTTGGACTTAATGCATATTTTGCATATACAGTATGTCTTGGCGAACTTGCAGACATGGGAGACAGCGCATTTACTGTATGTCTTACCGCAGTTTTTTGTGAAGGTATTATATTTATAATTCTCTCTGCATTTAAGTTCCGTGAACAGATCATTAATGGTATACCTCACAACCTTAAAAATGGTATATCTGCAGGTATAGGTCTTTTCGTTGCATTTATTGGACTTCAGGGTGCTGGAATTGTTATTAACAGTGATTCTACACTTGTAGACATGGGCGACTTTTCTTCACCTCAGGTAGTACTTGCACTTGTTGGCTTTATAATCATTGTTGTATTGAGCAGCCTTAATATTCCGGGAGCTGTTCTTATCGGAATCCTTGTTACATGGATCCTTGGTATGTGCGCACAGACTTCAGGATGGTATGTTGTAAATGATAGCAATGCAAGCCTTTTCCCAGACTTTTCAAATGGTCTTGTTAACTTCTCAGGTCTTGCTAATACAGCATTTAAGTTTAATTTCCCTTGGGTTGCATCACACATGATTCAGTTTATTGCTATTACCTTCAGCTTCCTGTTTGTAGATCTCTTTGATACAGTTGGAACAGTTGTTGGTGTAGCTGATAAAGCAGGACTTCTTGATGAAGAAGGCAAGCTTCCAAGAGTAGGTAGAGTATTCATGTCAGATGCCCTTGGTACAACACTTGGTGCATGCCTTGGTACATCTACTGTTACAAGTTTCGTAGAATCAAGCGCCGGCGTAGCAGCAGGCGGACGTACAGGTCTTACTGCACTTACAACAGGTGTTATGTTCATTGTAGCTATGTTCCTTTCACCTATATTCCTTGCTATTCCGGGATTTGCTACAGCACCTGCACTTATATATGTTGGAATGCTTATGATCACTTCAATTAAGAAGATCGAATTTGATGGAGATATCGCAGATAGCGCCGGTGCTTATATGGCACTTCTCATCATGCCACTTACATATTCAATTGCTAATGGTATTATGTTTGGTGTTCTTACATGGGTTATCGTAAAAGTATTTGAGCGTAAGGCTAAAGAT
>NZ_JAILQF010000317.1 GCF_024699075.1 Butyrivibrio sp. | reverse complement strand
TCTTATAATGTCATACTTTAAGACTTTACCCTTTGGCATATAGCGCTCAACTATCTGCTTTCTCTCACGCTCTGAAACCTTGGCTGCATTACCGCTTTCTGAATAGCCGCCTCCTTCATAGTCAGCAACCGTTACAGGAATATAGGTAGTAACTGCCTTGTCTATGTATACGCATCTTAAGAAATGCTCGTAATCAGCTCTTATGTGCCAGGTGGTATCAAAGTGCTCAGCCATCATAAGCTTCTTTTGATAAAAGCAGGCCTGATGACATGGGACATTACGATAGCAGGCAAAATCATCCATCCTAGGATTTGATGCAACTACCTGCCCTGTCATTCTTTCATAGATGTCACCGTAGAATATGTGCTTTTGGTCCTGATCCGGTTCTTTTTGAATTATGCCATCATGAATCTTTTGAAGAGTATCCTTATCCTTTAGATAATCTCCGCAGTTAAGAAAGTAAACATATGAATCCTCGTCTTCAAATGACATTGCATTTAAAGCTGTATTCATGGCATCATAGATTCCAGAATCCTTCTCGGATATAAGAAGAAATTTTTCGTCCTTGGATCTTCCTGTAGCTTCATCAATTTGAAGCTCTTCTTTAATTTTATCAAGGGACCCATCCGTAGAAAGGCCGTCTTTAATAATGACCTTCCAGGAATCAAAGGTCTGATCTTTAATGCTTTTTATTGTATTTAGAAGGTTGTCGCCAGCATTAAAGCTGACAACAATGATCTGAAAAAAGACTCCCATATTTGTCCTCTAAATTTTTATTCCAATTTATTTCTTCCAGAAAAAGAAATAGTCTTCACATATAGCATTCTTGTAGTCTTAATGATTTGGTCAAGTGTATCATTTTCAAGTTAATTATCTCATTTTCTAGTCAAGTATCTCGTATTCAAGTTAATTATCTCATTTTCTAGTCAAGTATCTCATATTCAAGTGGCACCATATCATTTAAAAGGAAGGTGTCATAAGGAAGTATCCTTACTCCGTCTGCCGGCGCCTGTTTCCACATAAATATGAGGAAATACAAAATACATACGATCAAAAATACCAGCTTATAGATCTTCTTTCTTGTCTCATCTTCTACAGATTCAAGAATCGCAGGAACAAGGAGTATCTGTGTGATCGTAAGATAATAACCTATTCTTGATATTACAGGTATGAAACTGCAGAACACATATAGAAGAAGGGCAAGGGTATTGCACTTAACATATATTATGTTCATCTTACTGTCTTTGATCCTGTCTCTATAAAGGAAGGCAAAGACCAGCACCACAACGCATCTTGCTATAGCTATGTAACTTGTTCCGCCTTCAAGAAGGTCAGTATCCTTATAGGACGGGTACACGATAAGAAGCAGTTTTAAATAATAGTCCTGAAGAAACAGAAAGCTAAGGCACATAATTCCTGCAGTCATGACCATCCATCTCTTCCACTTGATGCAGCATATTGGATATAAGACAAGTATTACAAGAAGTGATTTGTGAAAACATGCTCCAAGAAGTGCTACGAATATAAACCTTGGCCAGTCGCCTTTTTTGATATAGACAAGGGCAAGAAGAGCTGCTCCAAGTGCCAGGTAATACCTTACCGTAGACAAAGTCTGGAAATAGTAGGTAAGGAGCATGAACATTACAAATGACCAGCGAAATGACTCGCTTAGCTCGTTCATTGCATATAAAAAGAGAAGTATTGTGATAAATGCAAATATTGCAAATACCAATAAATAGTTCTCATACCCGCTTAAAAAGTAGATAACCCATACAAGGATATTGAAGCCTATCTCTGTCGGTACATATGCATTTGAATATATCAGATGCATAAAATTCGTGTATTTGGCGTAGTCATTGCCGACATTAAGTCTAAGCGCAGACACCGCAAAAAGCATGATGAAGATACTCACCATGCTTATAATATTCAGCACATGCTGACGGCTTATGCCTTTGTAAATGTAAACGTATTGCCCGTTTGATTCAGGTTCTGCCTTCCTTATGTTAAAGGCAAGACCTATAGTCAAAAGGGTCAAAAGGAGATAAACCCACATTCAAATATCTCCTCCTTAATATGATTTTTAATATAACTATTTTTAATATAACTATTTTTAATACTTTTTTCAGAAAGTCCTTACTTCTCTGCGTTTCTTACTCCATCTGCAAAGATCTTAAAGCACTCTCTAAAAGTCCTGTCCTTGACCATCTGTCCCCTGTTCTTATATATGAACCTGAAACCAAGGATCATGGCCATGCGGCCATAAAGGTAGTGGTACAAGACTCCTCTGTCATAGAAGAACTTTGTAGTATAACCTTCAAACCAGGTGGACTTACGCTGAATCTCTTTACCAAGTGTTATGTTGGTATGGTAGATCTTCATTTTTTTATCAAGACAATTCTTTAGGAAAAGAGAATCCTCACCGTTTGAGTATCTTGCTCCTCCACCAAAAAGCTGGGAGAAGGTAACGCCGCTTTTAAGAAGCTTATCCCTTCTTACTGCGATACTGTAAGCGGGGTATCTGCCATAGTTGTACCAGTGGACGCGTCCGAAATTCTTGTTGTAATAGGTCTCGCGCCCCTCTGACTGTTTCATATTAAAAAGAATCATGTCTGCTTCGGGATGAGCAGCAAATTCCTTAAGTATATCTTCCTTATATCCTTCTCTGTAAAGGATATCTTCGTCTGAAAAGAGGATTATTTCGCCTCTTGCATGAGTAATAGTA
>NZ_JAILQF010000313.1 GCF_024699075.1 Butyrivibrio sp. | reverse complement strand
AATGCATATGGCCCTGATTATAAGGGATATCTTCTGATTCTCATGCTCCTTCACGAAGCTATAGGCTCGGTTGATGAGGAGACAAAGCGCATGATGGACATCATGGAGCTTGATATCCGCAAGGTTAATGGATATGAGAATTTCAGGATTGACGGCTGTATTGACTGCTTTAAGGTTACAGCAACCTTTTATGGTGAGAGCGGCCAAAGCTATGAATTTACAAGGTATTTCGGTTATGAAGAAGCTCCAGAATGATATTTTTTGGGAAAAGAAATGTAAGAAATCGATTTTGGGTCTTAGCCCTTATCTTTTTATGGAAATAGTAGGTAGGTAAGTAATGAAGCACCTGGGGGTGTCCTTTTCGGACAAAATACATAAACTAAATAAATTCAAAAAGCAAAAGCCTCTCCGGGCAGAGCCAGAAAGAAGGAAAAGGATATCGCCAGGTGCTGCCATTACACTTGAGGCATCGATCCTGATACCTCTTTTTCTGATGTTCTTTGTAACAGTGTTCTCTCTATTCGAGATGCTAAGGCTTCAAAATGCTGTTGAGATAGCACTTCATCAGACCGGCAATGAGATATGTCTTCTAAGATATGAAGCCGACATGGTATGCCAGGTTGGCGAAGACATCCTTAGTACAGGAGATGAAAGTGAGACCATATTCAATGATCTTGCAGAGATACCTGATGATTATAAGACTGCCGGAAGGAATATATTTGATGCAGGCCTTACTTATGTAATGGTCAGAAGCTATCTCGATAACACAAGCATATTGGAAACTCCTGTTCTTTCAGGAGAAATAGTGGTAGTTCCTCTGAATCTGACACATGATGGGGAAGTTGGACTTGAGGCTATATATACTACTCATCCATACTTTAACTGCTTCGGACTTGCTGATATCAGGATGGAAGCCAGATATTATGGCCATGACTGGTCAGGCTTTGAAGTCGCATCTTCCGAAGAGGAAGAAGAGGAGGAAGAAGAGCCTGATGTCTATATTGCAAAAAGAGCCGGTGCTGTATATCACAAAGATAAGGGATGCTCTTATCTTACAAGAAATATACACGACTGCCCTTATGAAGCTATAGGTGATGAGAGAAATAAAAGCGGAGCCAAGTATTACCCGTGCGCTACATGCGGAGGAGGAACTTCCGGAACTGTTTATTACACAGATTATGGAAGAAGGTATCATAGCAGCAAAGACTGCCATCAGTTAACAAGGGATATTATCACATTGAAGCTTGATGCAGCAGAGGAACAGGGATACAGGCCATGTTCAACATGCTGTCATTAAGAGCCTCAAAAAAGGTGTCTAAAATATTTATATTTAAATGAATCTACTTAGGAGTTTAGGATCATGATCTTTATAGTTTTAATAATGCTGATACTTCTTATAGCAAGTATCTATGATATAAAGAATAAAGCCATAACAGTGCCAATGCTTGTAATAGGCGCTGTTACAGCAGTAATCTGCGGAATCTTTCAGCTATACTTTGGCACAACCTTGTATTCAGAAATAGTATCTCTTTTTCCTGGTGCACTTGTTCTTGCTATTGCATATCTTACAAGAGAGCAGATTGGATTTGGAGACGGCTTTATGATCCTATTCCTTGGACCTGTATTTGGGCTTGTTAATGTCATCATAGGGATCAGCGCTGCCTTTATCTTATCAGCTCTGTTTTCTGCAGCACTTTTAATATTCAAAAAGGCTGGAAAGAAATCGAAGCTTCCTTTTCTTCCCTTCTTGACAGCAGGAATGGGGGTAGTCTGTGCAATCTGCAGTATCTGAAAAAGAGCCAAATGGTATAAACAAGGCTTTGGGAGCTTATCTTACAGTTGAACTGTCACTTATTTTCCCAATAGTACTTCTTGTCATAGTTCTTGTCATACACTGGTCTTTTATGATGTACGACAGAGTCATAATGTCACAGGATGCGTATCTTCTGGCTTTAAGAGGGGCTGTAATATCTGATGAAGAGCCAGAGAAGTATGCAACTGAAAATAGCGACTGGCAGTTTGGGTCCTGGTATTTTGGCAGCCCCAAACCTACAGTACAGACAGAAAGTGACTGGCTTTTTAATACGGTCAAGGTAACTCTTTCTACAGAGACTTATCATGCAGGAACAAGTTATTACAGCGTAAAGGCTGAAGGCTCCTGGGCATCGTCCATATCCTGGACCGCAAAGTATACAAGGCCCGCTAAGAGGGTCAGACTTTTTACAAGGGCTTATGACCTGTATAAAGTCTTTACATCTTCTGATTAGCAGTTAATACAAAGTCTTAATAAGAAATAATAAAGGACATAAGAAAGAAGCATACAAAAGAAAAGCAAAACTGACATAAAAAGTAGCATACAAAAGATAAGCAAAAAAGATGTAAAAAGTAACACGTAAAAGATAAGCAAAACTAACGTAAAAAGTAACACGTAAAAGATAAGCAAAACTGACATAAGAAAGTATCATACAAAATAAAAGCAGAACATGCTTTAGAAAACAACAAGAGATAAATAAAACTGACATAAGAAATAGATATTAGAAATAGATATTAGAAATAGATATCAGAAAGAAATAAACCAGCTGGTAAAAAACAAAGACATGGGAATGGTATTACAAGGAGAAACGAGTATGAATTACAATATCCGTTATGAGAGGGATCTGTCACATAATTATATAGTCATGGAACTTGGAGATAAGGACACAGCAGATTACAGATACAGGATGCTTGAAGCCCAGAAGACCAAAGGGCTCATGGCATGCAGCTTAAGAAGAATTAATTCTGATTCATTCTTATATTATGAAGCAGACGGACTTAGAAGTATGGCAGACAGGTTTGCAAGCAGGGGAATGAATGCCGCACAGCTTATGGATTTCTTTGCAGATCTTGAAAAGACATGCACGGATATGGCTGAATATTTGCTGGAAGAAGACAGCCTTGTCATGACAATGGATACAGTAATGTTCAACCTTGTAGACGGACATTTTCGTTTTCTCTGCCTTCCTGGAGATAACAGGGAGGATATAGAGACTTTTGCCATAGAGCTTACAGATAAGGTTGATCATAATGATGAAAGAGCAGTTAATGCAGCTTATGAATTTTGTTCTCTTGTAGAAGAAAATGGATATAACCTGTCTGTGATCGCAGGAATGATGCGCGATAAGATGTCTGAAACAGATACATCTAAAAATGCTGTAGTAAGTGATAATAAAGAGTATTCGCAGGTATTTGATAACAGCATGGTAAGTGCTCCTGTTCATCCTGATTTCTACGAAGACTTTGAAGATGATGAGGAAGAAAAATCAAAGTCAAAGAAGTCCAGGAAAAAAGATAATGACTTTGATATAAAGAGCTACTATATTTTTTCTATACTTTCTATTATTATAGGTATTTTGGGAATTGCCATAAGATATTGCTATCATCTTACACAGAGGCAGAATATAATATCTCTTTCAGTTATAGCAGTAACCCTCATTATGGGACTTGCATCCCTTATATATGCAAATCATAAACAGAAAACTCTTGAGATGAAGGAAATAGATGACAACATCAAAACAGAGATGTCCCATGTAAAAAAGAAAAAAGAGATTGAGAAAAAGCGTAAGAAAGCTAAAGCCTTCGATGATGATGATTTTGATATAGATGATGATCCTGGTAAAACATTCGGGCCATCCGATCCATCTTTTGCCAGATCAGATGAGAAGGCCTTTGGCTCAGTAGCATCCCCCGTTCTTATGCCCAACCTTCAGATGTTCGCATCAAGGCAGTCAGATACTATAAAAAGAAGTACCATGAAGCAGTCAGATCCTGGTACAACAGTCTTAAACAGGCCCAGATCCAAAGCTAGAGGAAGACTCTACAGCAGAGGCCTCGACAGCTGCATTCAGATAAGCACCGACAAGCTCCCCCTTACACTTGGCAAGATGGAAGGATGCGTAGATTTTGTAATTCCTGAGAAGACCATAAGCAGAATGCATGCACGTCTTTTTGAGGAAAACGGAGACATGTATCTTGTCGATCTTGGATCCACCAACGGAACCTTCCATAACGGCGGAAGATTACAGGCCAAACAGGCTGTAAAGATAGTTCCGGGCGATGAGATAAGGCTGTCTGATATTGTTTTTGATTACAGGTAAATGTGTTATACTTAATTATGTCTAGGGATACAACAGCTCCATTGCAATTGCATGGGGCTGTTTAAGTCATTTATAAATTCTCACCTCTTATCGAGCTAAGGTGGGGACTACATGTGAATCTTGAATCATAGATCTTGAACATATGTTTAGTTGGAGGGCACTCAGCCATGAAGATCAACATTTACTACGGAGGCCGCGGCATTGTTGATGATCCGTCTTTATATGTGATCAACAGGATGACGGATGTTCTTAAGGAACTTAATGTCGAAGTGGCACAATACAATCTTTTTGATCAGAAGAGTACGATCACAGCTCTGCCTAATTCCCTTAAAGATGCTGATGGTATCATTTTGGCTTCTACAGTTGAATGGTACGGAATCGGCGGCTATCTTATGGAGTTTCTTGATGCCTGCTGGCTTTATGGCGACAAAGACAAGATCAGCCACATGTATATGATGCCTGTTGTCATGTCCACTACATACGGTGAACGTGACGGAGTGACAAGCCTTGAAACAGCCTGGGAGATACTTGGCGGTCTTCCCTGCGATGGCGTCTGCGGCTATATCGCTGACACTTCACTTTTTGACAAGAACCAGGATTATATACGACTTATAGAAAAAAAGGCTGAGAATTTCTACAGAACAATCTCTCAGAAAATAACTGCGCTTCCTGCAAGCAATCAGGTAGTTAAGCAGAAGGTTTCGCTCACAAAGAGCGTAGATCTGACGCCGCAGGAGTCTGAGCAGCTTTCAAGATACGTATCGGATGACAGATATGTTCAGACGCAGAAGGCAGATATACAGGAACTGTCATCTCTTTTCCGTGATAAGCTCAAAAATGATGAGCGCTCGACTTCATCAGAAGAATATATAGAAATTTTCAAAAAACATTTTAAAAATGATACCCAGGTTAAAGGAACTTATGCTATAACTGTTACTGACAGGCCCGGATTTAAAACAATACTTTTAAATGCAGGGACAAGTCTTTCGGCAGAAGTTGTTTCTTCTGAAAAGAGTGAAATGGATGTTGTACTTCAGATGACACAGGATTCTCTTGACCAGATCGTCGGAGGACGCATGACATTCCAGAGAGCATTTATGGCAGGTAACATGAAGATGAAAGGTGATTTCAAGCTTCTTCGCGGCCTTGATCAGATATTTGATTTTGGCGCTTAGTAAAGGTAATAAATGGATTAAGTAATCCTATCTATGCGAAGTAAGACCTTTATATTTTTAGGCGCAGAAACAGAGGATTTATCGCAGTTTATGGCAATGTATGATCAGCAGTGGTATAGGGACTTTTACGGCAAGTATCTTACAGCTTTGGTTATGGTGGTACTTTTTATCGCCAATTTAGTGTTTTACATTTGTGAGATACTCTTTGGAGATGAGCTTATAATAGGCGGAGCCCTTATTACCGAAAGCGTACTTAATAATGGTGAGTGGTACAGACTTATAAGTGCAATGTTCCTTCATGGAGATATATTTCATCTTCTCTCCAATATGGTAGGTTTGTTCTTTTTGGGCGGCCTTGTGGAGATCAGCATGGGGCATGTGGAATTTGCTCTTATATATCTTATTTCCGGAATTGGCGGTAATATCGTATCAGTCATTATCGATAACAGTTATGACTTTTTTGGCTATTCCATAGGAGCAAGCGGCGCGGTGCACGGCCTTATAGGAGCCATACTTGTCCTTGCCATTCGAGAGAAGCTAAAGGACAGAGCCCAAAAGAAGGAAGAAGCCCGTTCTTATAATATAGAGAGTTTACAAGATGAAAATGTGACTCTTTATGATGACAATACTACTAACCCTGCGCCAGATGAAAATAAAGAAAACAGAACTACATCCGGAAGCTTTCTTTACAGAGTGATATTTGTAGCTATATTTGAAATCGCAATAGGCTTTAGTGAAGCTAATATCAATAACGTGGCTCATATTGGCGGCTTTATTATAGGAGTACTTGTAACTTGTATTCTGGTACTTATATGTGGCAAGAAAATAAAGCCATTGAATCTTTAATATATCAACATGGTAATAAAAAGGAGAGCGTATGAAAAACGACAACTGTATTTTTTGTAAACTTGCAAACGGAGATATTCCGACCAATTCAATCTATGAAGATGATATGTTCAATGTGATCCTTGATAATGGCCCTGCCAATCTTGGACATGCACTTATTCTTCCCAAGGAACATGCAGCTAATATTTTTGAGATTGATGAAGAGACACTTGGTAAAGCAATGATCCTTGCCAAGAAGGTTGCAAAGCAGCTTAAAGATAAGCTTGAGTGCGATGGCGTTAACCTTGTTCAGAATAATGGGGCAGCAGCTGGTCAGACT
Organism: Butyrivibrio sp.; assembly: GCF_024699075.1. Next base: position 931 of record NZ_JAILQF010000313.1, on the reverse strand, counting down.
GTAGAGCATTTCCATCTTCATGTAATACCTCGTTACAACAACGATGGACAGACTATAGGCTGGAAGCCAACAGAACCTGAAGATGACAAGCTGCGCGATATCTGCAGACAGCTTAAATTCTGATCGCAGATCAAAGGCCTTGTAAATAAAGGTTGATCATAAGTAAAGACTCCCCCACCTTAATATTCAGGCGGGGGTTTGTTATAGTATGATACAGGTACCAGGTAGTACTTCTGGGACTACTTCCGGGACCGGTTCATATATCAGGCAAATATATAGGGGATACTATGCGAGAATTAGATGTAAAAGAGATAACAACAGCAGTGAAAGAGATGGTCATAGATGCCAATTATCATCTTTCACCGGACATGCAGAAAGTGCTTAATGAAAAAGCAGAAACAGAAAAGTCAGAGCTTGGAAAAAGCATTCTTTCCCAGCTTCAAAAAAACCTTAAGATAGCAGATACAGACCAGATACCGATCTGTCAGGATACTGGAATGGCAGTTGTATTTATTAAAGTGGGCCAGGAAGTACATCTTGTAGGCGGTAATATAACAGATGCCATTAATGAAGGCGTAAGACAGGGCTATACAGAAGGATTTCTTAGAAAGTCAGTTGTAGGTGACCCTCTTATAAGAGAGAACACCAAAGATAATACACCTGCAGTTATTCATTATGAGATAGTTGAAGGAGATAAGGTTGAGATTACCTGTGCACCCAAAGGCTTTGGAAGTGAGAACATGAGTAAGGTCTATATGCTCAAACCTGCAGATGGCGAAGAAGGCGTAAAGAACGCTATACTTCAGGCTGTAAAGGATGCAGGCCCTAATGCGTGCCCACCTATGGTAGTAGGAGTGGGAATTGGTGGCACCTTTGAAAAGTGCGCTCTTATGGCTAAACAGGCACTGACAAGAGAAGTTGGTAAGCACTC
>NZ_JAILQF010000285.1 GCF_024699075.1 Butyrivibrio sp. | reverse complement strand
TTAACCAAATTACTTGTCTATGAATTTATCTACTTCGTCATAAAATCTCGACAATGATTACATTGCCTTCGATTTTATATCCTTGTATATAAATCCATATCCTTCGTAATTTGATTAAAGATGAACGAGTCAACACACTAGATATGAATCTTCATTTTCCATAAATCATTCTTTCTGTTACAATTGATGAGGTGCTATTTCACTAATGACAGGATAGATGATTTAGAGCCGTTATAAATAAAGACATAAGGATTAATATGGAAAACACTACACAAGCAAATATTCTATATGCCAAAATTATAATAGATATATCTCATGAACAGGTAGACAGGACCTTTTGTTATAAGGTTCCTGATAAGCTTATAGGAAAAATTGATATAGGCAGCAGTATTCTTGTTCCATTTGGAAGGGGCAATCATACTAGATGCGGCTATGTCATGGAGCTTACGGATACTGCAGATTTTGATCCTTCCAAGATCAAAGAGATAATAGGTATTGCAACAGATAATCTTCCAGCAGAAGATATATTCATAAAGCTTGCTGTATGGATGAAAAGAAGATATGGCTCTACCATGTATGCGGCTCTTAAAACGGTTCTACCTGCACATAAGAAGCAGACAACATTAAAGCATAGATTTATCTCTCTTCGAATGCCTCAAAGAGAAGCCAATGAATATCTTTATGAGTGCAGAGCCAAGAACAGAAAGGCTCAGGAGAGACTCCTTGCAGAGCTTTTAGCAGATCCTGAAGAAAGAATTCCTTATGAACTTGTAACAGGTAAGCTTAATATTTCTGCAGCTACCATAAGAAGTCTTAAAGAAAAATGCGTTATCGATGTAACCGAAGAAGAGTATTACCGTGATCCGGTCAAGATAAATGCCAAAGAGACGTCCAAGCTTAATCTCTCATCAGAACAGAAGTATATTGTAGATAAGGTCATAAATGATTTTGATAACAATGTCAAAAAAACTTACCTTATCCATGGAATAACAGGAAGTGGCAAGACAGAAGTTTATATAAGAATGATAGAACAGATCATAGAAAGGGGAAAACAGGCTATTGTACTTATCCCGGAAATCTCTCTTACCTATCAGACTCTTATGCGCTTTTATCGCCACTTTGGAAACAGAGTATCAGTAATGAACTCTACCTTATCTGCGGGGGAAAAATATGACCAGTTTGAAAGGGCAAGAAATGGCCAGCTTGATATCATCATAGGACCTCGTTCTGCGCTGTTTACACCATTTCCAAATCTTGGACTTATAATAATAGATGAGGAGCATGAACCGGCATATAAATCAGAGCAGATGCCCAAGTATCATGCAAGAGAAACCGCCATAGAGCTTTCAAAACTTGTAGATGGCGGTGCAAGCGTTGTACTTGGAAGTGCAACTCCTTCACTTGAAGCCTATTACAGGGCTACCACAGGAGAATATGAGCTTTTTGAGCTTACAAAGAGGCTTACAGGCGGAACTCTTCCTGAAGTTGAATGTGTAGATCTAAGAGATGAGCTTAGAAGCGGTAACAGATCTATTTTTTCAAGAAGTCTTAAAGAAGGAATTGAAGACAGACTAAAAAAGCATGAGCAGATAATGCTCTTTATTAACAGAAGAGGACTTGCAGGATTTGTATCCTGCAGAAGCTGCGGTCATGTATTTAAATGTCCGCATTGTGATGTATCTTTATCTGAGCATAGGGGAGGACGCCTTGTCTGCCACTATTGCGGATATTCTGAGCCTATTACAAGGATATGCCCTGAGTGCGGTTCTAAGTATGTTTCGGCTTTTAGAGCAGGAACAGAGCAGATAGAAAAAGAAGTGCTTAAAAACTGGCCACAGACAAGAGTTCTTAGGATGGATGCTGATACTACAAGGACCAAGGATAGCTATCAGAAGATACTGTCTGCTTTTTCAAATGAAGAGGCTGACATACTGATAGGAACTCAGATGATAGTAAAAGGTCATGACTTCCCTAAGGTCACTTTAGTAGGTGTTCTTGCAGCTGATATGTCTCTGTATGCCAATGATTACAGGGCTTCGGAAAGAACTTTCCAGCTCCTTACGCAGGCAGCAGGAAGAGCCGGAAGAGGCGAGCTTTTGGGCAAAGTAATAGTACAAAGCTATCAGCCGGATCATTATGCTATTCAAACAGCAGCAAAGCAGGATTACAATGCCTTTTTTGACGAAGAGATATCTTATAGGAGACTCCTTGCATATCCACCTGTTGCTCATATGATGGCAGTGCAGATAACATCCAAAAATGAAGAAGCCGGAATAAGCTTTTCAAACAGACTAAGAGTAATACTTGAACAGCCGCTTGTGCCTGGAATTGATACAGTAACCGGAACTTTTACTCAAGATAGCCAAAAGGACTATAATATAAATGATACTAAGATAGCCTCTTCTTATGTAAAAGGCAGCCTAATGGAAAGCGACAAACCGGTTATTATAGGCCCTGCAGCTGCTAATATATCAAAAATTAATGATGTTTTCAGATTTGTTATATATGTTAAGTCGGCAGATTATGCTATATTAACAGGGATGAAGGATAGAATCGAACGATATACTGCAAGGCTTATAGAAGCTGGACAATATAGAGGATATTCGGTACAATTTGATTTTGACCCTATAAATGGGTTCTAATATTTTTAAGTAACTTAAAGTTATTTTTTTATTCTCGTGATCAGGTGTTGATGTGCATTTAATGCATATTTGTCCAAAAGGTCCGGGGATGAATATACTAAATGATTTATTTGGAGGTTAATTATGGCAATAAGACAAATTCGTGAATTTGGTGATGATGTACTTGCAAAAAAATGTAAACCTGTCAAAGAAATGACAGATTCAATACAGGAACTGATCGATGATATGTTCGAGACAATGTATGAGGCTAATGGTGTAGGCCTTGCAGCACCTCAGGTTGGTATCCTTAAAAGGATCATGGTCATTGATTGTACAGGAGAAGATCCATTTGTATTCATCAATCCTGAAATACTTGAAACAAGCGGTGAGCAGACAGGATATGAAGGATGTCTTTCAATCCCTGGTAAGAGCGGAGTAGTTACAAGACCTAATCATGTAAGAGTCAAGGCTCTTGACCGTGATATGAATGAATTCGAACTTGAAGCTGACGAACTTTTTGCACGTGCTATATGTCATGAATGTGAACATCTTGACGGACATATGTATGTTGAAAGAGTAGCAGGCGGCGTTGAAGGACTTGTTGATAACGAAGAACTTTATAAGGACGAAGACTGATGAAAATAGTATATATGGGAACTCCTGACTTTGCTGTCGGTGCCTTGAAAGCACTTTGCGAAGCAGGACAGGAAATAGTATGTGTTGTTACACAGCCGGATAAGCCAAAGGGAAGAAGTGGAAAGCTTGTTTTTTCACCTGTTAAAGAATATGCTATATCCCAAAATATTCCGGTATTTCAGCCTGAAAAGATAAGAACTAAAGATAGTGTTGATTATCTCAAAAATATAGAGGCTGACTTATATGTAGTAGCTGCATTTGGTCAGATACTGTCGCAGGAAGTTCTGGATATACCTAAATTCGGATGTGTTAATATTCATGCATCTCTTTTGCCAAAATACAGAGGAGCTGCTCCCATACAGCAGGCGCTTCTTGATGGCAACAAGACAACGGGTGTAACACTTATGCAGATGAATGCCGGAATGGATACCGGTGATATTCTGATGCAGGAAAGCCTTGATATTACAGATGAGGATACAGCAGGAACACTGTTTGATAAGCTTATGGAACTTGGTGCGGATATGATAGTTCGTGCTATTCCGCTTATTGAAGAGGGCAAGCTTTCACCTGTTCCTCAGGATAATGACAAGGCTACCAAGGTTGGAAAGTTCTCAAAGGAAATGGGACTTATAGACTGGACAAGGGATGCAGCATATATAGACAGACTTATAAGGACCATGGATCCATGGCCAAGCGCTTATACACATTTTAATGATAAGACTCTGAAAATCTGGAAGGCAAAACCTATTGATGCTAATTTAAGTGATAAGGCCGGTGAAATCCTGGATATATCCAAGAACACCTTCAAGGTTGCGACAGGGCAGGGATGTCTTGAAGTATTTGAAGTGCAGCTTGAAGGCAAAAAGAGAATGTCTGCTGGTGATTTTATGAGAGGCAATCACTTAGAGGCAGGACAGAAATTTGTATGATCTTGAACTTTAAATTCGGGATTTGATTTTTGTAATAAAGCTTATCACAAATGATAATTAAATCCCGGATGAAACAGGCATAGGAGGACATAAGATTATCATGGGTTATTATAATTATTATTATTTTGATTGGACATATATACTTGTAATTATTGGAGCAGTCCTTAGTATAGTTGCAAGTTTAAATGTTAAAGCATCTTACAGTAAGTATGCCAAGGTTGCTAATATGCGAGGCATAACAGGTGCAGAAGCAGCAAGACGAATACTTGAAGCTAATAATGTAATGGGAGTTTCAGTACAGCATGTAAGCGGAGAATTGACAGATCATTATGATCCAAGAACACAGACAGTCAATCTGTCTGATTCTGTATATAATTCAACATCAGTTGCAGCTCTTGGAGTAGCAGCTCATGAATGCGGACATGTAATGCAGCATGAGACAGGATATACACCTCTTAAGATACGTACAGCTCTTGTTCCTGCAGCTAATATAGGATCAAGATTTGGCATTTATATTGTATTCTTTGGAATAATACTTGCACTTGAACCATTAACAACTATTGGAATATGGGTATTCTCCCTTGCAGTTTTGTTCCAGATCGTAACACTTCCTGTTGAGTTTGATGCATCAAGAAGAGCTCTTGTGATGCTTGAAGGATACGGAATGATGGGCCATGAAGAAGTTACAGGTGCAAGAAAAGTCCTTACGGCAGCTGCCCTTACATATGTTGCAGCAGCTGCATCATCTGTAATGCAGCTTGCAAGACTGATTATACTTAGAAATAGCAGAAGAAATAATGATTAGTGAAAGAGAAATAGCACTAGATATAATAATGGAGACTGATAAGGGAGATGCGCCGCACTCCCTTATTCGTGATGTTCTTGGTAAATATGATTACCTTGAGCCAAGGCAGAAAGCCTTTATCAAAAAGCTTGCCCAGGGAAGCCTGGAGCGTCGTATTACGCTTGACTATATAACAGACCAGTTTGCAAGCGTCAAGACTTCAAAACAAAAGCCACTTATAAGAAGCCTTCTTAGAATGAGTGTATATCAGATATTCTACATGAATCAGGTACCTGACAGCGCAGCCATAAATGAAGCTGTAAATCTCGCTGGTAAAAGAGGCTTTAAGAATCTTAAAGGTTTTGTGAACGGAGTTCTTAGAAATATTTCAAGACAAAAAGATAAGATTTCTTTTCCTTTACCGTCAAAAACAGATAAGAAAAGCCAGATTTACAGCCTTTCGATCAATTATTCCATGCCAGAATATATATGTGATCTTTTTGTATCTAATTACGGATATGATATGGCTGAAAAGATACTGAGCTCATTTCTTGTACCACGTCCTGTTACTATAAGAATGGATGAGAGGCAGACACAGGAAGAAATCCTTGACCTTGTAAAATCCATGAAAGAAGAATCGGGTGATAGCTTTAATATCAAGCAGCACGAGCTTATACCTTATGCATATGAGCTTACACATACTGATAACATACAGTATCTTCCGGGATTTGACGAAGGAAAATGGATGGTCCAGGATGTTAGCTCAATGCTTGTAAGTGAAGTCGCCGGTCTTAAAAAGGGAGATCTTGTTATAGATGTGTGCAGCGCTCCTGGAGGAAAAGCTCTTCATGCTGCAGCAAAGCTCCTCGCACTTGAATATGTAAATGACAGTACTGATAAGAGCGAAAGCAGAGCTGACAAAGAAGAAATGCCACATGTCTATTCACGTGATCTGACTGAGTTTAAAACTCGTATCATTGAAGAAAATATAGACAGAATGGGACTAAGTGATGTCGTGACCGTAGAAGTTCATGATGCAAGAGAGCATGATACATCACTTGAAAATAAAGCTGATGTTCTATTCTGCGATCTTCCTTGCTCAGGACTTGGAATTATAGGAAGAAAGGCCGATATAAAGTACGGCGTTACTAAAAAGTCACTTAAATCGCTTACAGACCTTCAAAAGGAAATACTTGACAGTGTCTGGAATTATGTAAGACCAGGCGGGATCATGATGTATTCAACCTGTACCATTAATCCTTATGAGAATGAGAAGATGGTGGATTATATCTGTGAGAACCTGCCATTTGAGAGGGTTGATATAAGTGACAGGCTGCCAAAGGCACTCTTAAATGAAGAAAGCATTTCAAAGGG
>NZ_JAILQF010000169.1 GCF_024699075.1 Butyrivibrio sp. | reverse complement strand
TTTAATACATTTTTAATATGCGAATGGTCTAAATGGCCATTCGCTTTTTTTATTTAACAAAAAATTAATTAAACTAATTAAATAAAATCTTTCGCCGATATATAAAACGGTTACTTATCTCAAAATATAAATTGGAGGTCAATTTGTATGGCAAAAAAAGCTGCTTCAAATCCAAAGCTCAAAAAGAGCGTAAGTAAGTCACTTATGGTAGTACTTCTCCCGATTACTGCTATTGCTATCATGTTCATAATCCTGTTTTTGAGCAGTCAGGCGCAGGCTACTATCACAAAGCTCGCCAAGCTTGACTTAAAGAGCGAGACAGCAACTAATTCCTGGAAGATATCCAAAGATATAACCTCGATCACAGCTGCGCTTGATTCCTATGCAAAAGGAATTGAGAGTATAGACTTTGAATCTCTTGATGAAATGCAGGATTATCTCGCAACCTCAGTAGGTGTATGGGATAATGCAGCATATGGTGTATATGTTGGTTTTGAAGACAACACCTATGTCTTTGGAGATGCTACTATAACCCATGATTCTGACTGGCTCCCAACAGAAAGAGGCTGGTACCTGGATGGTCTTGGCAAAACAAGTCCTTATGACGGCGAGCCTTATGTTGATACAGGTGTTGGCGGATTGTGCGTAACCTTTAGTATGGAAATAGAATCTTACTCCGGCAAACAGGGCGTTATAGCAATCGACGTATATCTCGATGCTCTTGTTACAGAGGTATCAGCACTTACTCCTCTTGAAACAGGCCGCTCTGCTCTTCTTACAGGAGACTATATCGTATATTACTACAACACAGATTATAACGGCATGACAATTTCAGAAACAGGCGATTCTTATCTTCCTCAGCTTAATTCATATGCAGAAGAAGGAAGTTCAGAAGTTGTTACACTCGACAGATATGGTGTTAATAATTATGTATACTGCGAATCTGTTGAAGGAACAAACTGGACTCTCTTTTCATCAGTTGCAGAAGCAGATGTAATGGCTGATTTCAATCACTTCAGAACTATCTGCTACATCTTAATGATCGCTACTATCCTTTTGATCGCTGTAGCTGTAATAATTGCTATCAACAGGATAATATCAAAGCCTGTAAAAGACCTGTCCAATCAGATCGTTGAGATATCACATGGTAACTTTACAGTTAATCTTCCTAAAGGAAAAGGTGATGAGATCGGTCTTATTCAGGATGAGATGTCCGAATATGTAGCCACCATGAGAGATACTATCAGCAGTATTCAGAATACCTCAAGAGAACTTGGTGAAGAGGCAGATCTTAGCCGTGAAGCATCCAGTAAACTTAATTCCGAAGCTAAAGAGCAGTCAATCTCCATGGGCCAGATCAGAGAGACAATGGACGGCATGTCACAGGCTGTATCAGAACTTGCTTCCAATGCTACAGAACTTGCTCAGGCAGTTGGTGATCTTACAGAAAAGGGCAAGAACGCAAACAAAGTTATGACTTCACTTGTTGCTACTGCTGATTCAGGTCAGAATGACATGAAGACCGTTGAATCCAACATGGACAATATCAAAGATTCAATGGCTGATATGAATGATGTTGTTACAAGTGTAGATGAATCAGCTCAACAGATCACAAGAATCGTTGAGATGATAACCAATATTTCAGATCAGACCAATCTTCTTTCTCTTAATGCTTCTATAGAAGCTGCACGTGCCGGAGAAGCAGGAAAAGGCTTTGCTGTAGTTGCTTCAGAAATTGCAAAGCTTGCACAGGAAAGTGGAGATGCTACAAAAGAAATCGAGAAGATCATCGCAGATATTACTGCTCAGATAACTTCTCTTTCCGAAAAGTCACGTGATAACATGAATGCTATTGAAGAAAGCAGTGAAGCTGTATCTACAGCCGGTTCTTCATTTGCAAATATTGTAGAGGAGCTTAACCATACAGGTCAGACCATGAATGAAATGCTTGGTATGATGAATAATGTAGACGGAATCGCTACATCAGTTGCTGCTATATCTCAGGAACAGTCAGCAAGTTCAGAAGAAGTTACAGCTACAACTGAAACTCTTGCAGAAAGTGCTCGTAGTGTTTCTGATGAAAGTGAAGGCGTTGACAGAAGCGCTGTAACCGTATCAGAATCAGCAGCATCTATAAGCAAGGCACTTAGCGTATTCAAGATTTAATAATAGATATTTAGGATTCAAAATTTTAGAATCAGGATTTTAGATCAAAGATTCAGGATTTAAATATTTGATTCAAAAAGATAATTCCCTTTTCTCACTTTCAATAAACAGATATGTCCCCTTCCCTGCAGTTTTTGGGAAGGGGACATATCACATTAATTTCAAACTGTTATTGATCCAAGATAACTATTACAAAGACTAGCTGCAAATTGATCCCAGCTATAGTTTTCATATACATTTCTATGTGCCGTATCAGAAAGCTGCTGAGAAAACGTACTATCTCCCAGTACCCTTTTGACCTTATCAGGAAGATCTTCAAGTCTTTCAAGATCATAACCAACATAAGAATCCCCCATGATCTCATCAAGTGCTGGTGTCCTGTCACTTAAACATACTGCCCCATGTCCTGCTGCCGTAAATACTCTGTCATGAACTCCGTCTTTAAACCACGGCATAACATTTAGCAGAATCTTCGCATCATAGGCCATATCAAGCGACTTATGATAATTAACTTCCGGAAGAATCTCAAGATTATCAAAAGGGGTATTATCATATCGCTTTAGATCATTCCATCCATGTCCGCATACAGTTATTTTCATACCAGTATTCAAAAGAGTTCTTATGACCATATCTCTGGCCCATGCCGCAGCTGCTGTATCAGCAAGATAATAATATTGCAGGAATTGTCTGAACATCTTATCAGGAATCTTCTTATCCCTTGTATCCAGGAATTTCTGCATGGCATCTTCTATGGACAGATTAGTGTCAGCCTGCATATAACTAAGGATCTCAAAGACATCTCTTCTTGCATCAGGATTGATCTTTGATAGCTTTCTTTGAACGAATTCAGAAGAAGTATAAGTACCTGTAAAAAGTATACCTATTCTTCTATCTTCTATTCTTTTGATATCATCCTCATTTACAGGCATCATTGGAAGCGGAGCAAAGGTAATACTCTTAAGCTCCGGATAATATTTTTCCAGATATGAGACATGTCTTCTATCTATGCAGATGACATGCTGAGATACATTTTGTGATAACTGACCATGAAAATACAGAGGGTGATCAAGAAGATAATTAATAAATGGGCCATCAAGAGCATTAACGACAGATGTTCCGTCGTCAAGCTTCTTATCAGGCATTTCAGAGTCAAAGTCTATGATGGCATCATAGCTTTTTCCTAGAAAGAGTCTTATGTTCGCACTCTTACTCTCATCATAAACATCCACGTCTGCCCCATATCGTCTGAGTGCATGATATAGGCAGTCCGTGAATGTATAAAAAGATTCATAGCATACTCCCTTAGATCTTACTAAAAGAAATCTCCCCATAAGCTCCCCCTTGCTTAGATCAAAGAATCTCTATAAGTTTATCTACGTCTTCCATTGTAGTAGCCCAACTTGTACAGAATCTGATGACCTGTCTTCCGTCATCAAGTGTCTCCATGAATCCGTACTCAACATGCTCTGAAAGCTCAGCAGCCTTTTCCGGTGTTACAACAGGGAATATCTGGTTGGTTGGTGAATCGATATAAATATCATATCCGTTTGTAAAAAGAGCTTCACGTATCTTAACAGCTCCATCGATAGCATTTCTGCAGATCTTTGTATAAAGGTCATCTGTAAACAATGTATCAAACTGAAGACCAAGAAGCCATCCCTTAGCAAGCATAGCTCCATGTATCTTGATTATAGTATAAAAGTGAGGTACAAGTCCCGGAGTTGTGAATACAACCGCTTCACCCATCATAGCGCCGCACTTTGTACCACCTATAGTAAATACATCTGCTATATCTGCAATATCAGACAATGTTGCATCATTCTCATCGCAGGCAAGCGCATAACCAAGTCTTGCACCATCGATATAAAGTTTAAGTCCTATATCATCACAGGCGCGTCTTATCTCTTTGAGTTCAGAAAGTGAATAAAGTGTTCCATATTCTGTAGGCTGTGATATATATACCATCCCTGGAGCAACTTCATGCTCATTATTAAGATCCGCCTGGAACTTCTCGTCATATTCCCAGATGCTTCTGGCACTTATCTTACCGTCCTTCTGTTTAAGAGCAAGGACCTTATGACCGCCGTGCTCTATAGCACCAGCTTCATGTGTATTGATATGTCCGGTCTCTGCAGCAAGTACTCCCTGATATGGCTTTAATACAGAAGAGATAACAGTTTCATTGGTCTGTGTTCCGCCAACAAGAAAATATACCTCAGCATCCGGCTTGCCACATGCCTTACGGATCTTGTTCTTAGCACTTCCTGAATATACATCAAGGCCATAGCCTGTAATCTTCTCAAGATTGGTTTTCTGAAGGTTATTAAGAATCTCCTGATGAGCGCCTTCACAGTAGTCGTTTACAAATTTGAGCATAAAATTCCCTTTCCGATAACTTATAACTTATCCTATATATTTCATTCTAATGATATATGCCTGGAAATAGAATTAATTTAACTGCCGGTTTCCAGGTCCCAAAAACATTCAAGGCAATTATATTATATGCAATCTTCCTTGTGAAGACTATTATTGAACATCTTATTAGTAAGAGATTCATCTTACGAATAAGTGATTCTTTTTACTTATCAATGATTATTTTATTTATTAGTGATTCTTTTTATTTATAAGTGATTCTTTTTATTTATCAGTGATTCTTTTTATTTATCAGTGATTCTTCTTACTACTCATAAGATTCCTTTTTAATCACTAAGTTCATCAAGTGTTCTTCCGTAAGGAGGAAGGAATTCGTTGACAAAATCAAGGACTTCCGGATACTTAGCCTGAAGCTCGTTAATAGATTTCTGAGTAGTCTCCTTGGCTGTCCTGAACTCTGTATTACCGCTTCTTTCTTCTTCTATACACTTAATAAGTGCTGATATCTTATCTGCTGCCTTTATAAGACCGCGCATATACTCTTCTTCGTCAGCTCCGGAATTCTTATATATCTTTTCATAAGCAGGACGAAGATCCTCAGGAAGCCTTTTTAGAAGCTGGTCTTCTGCAATCTTCTCAACTTCCTTATATGCATGCTGAATGCTTGAATTGTAATATTTAACAGGTGTTGGAAGATCACCTGTTATAATCTCAGTTGTATCATGATACAGGCCTATAAGAGCCGCGAGATTAGCATCAAGATTATGGCCATATCTTACATTACCAATAGTACAAAGCACATGAGAGATCATGGCAACTTCACATGAATGTTCAGAAAGATTCTCAGGTCTTGAGTTTCTCATAAGTGCCCATCTCTCTATATATTTCATTCTTGATACTGTGGCAAAAAAAGTAAATGTATTGTTGTTCATCTATGTTTTATCTCCTTTAATAGCAAATAATTATAAAATTGTTTTATCTTCGTTTTTTGATAGGAATATAGTCAAAGGCATGCTTTATATAGTGAACCTTGATCTTCTTCTCTTTTTCATCAATGTTAAGTGCAATGACATCAAACCTTACAGGTGTAAACTGATCCAGCTTTTTTTCCAAAAAATAAAAATCACAGCCCCTTGATATAGTCCGCTGTTTTCTGTATCCTACAGCTTCCTCCGCAGTTCCAAAAGCGCTGTTTGATCTGTACTTGATCTCTCCAAAAACTATATAATCACCATCTCTAAAGATAACATCTATCTCTCCGCCTTTGAAGCGGTAATTTCTATCTATGATCCGTCCCCCGTGAGACTCAATATAGCTGCAGGCAATGTCTTCTCCCTGCATTCCCAATTCATGCTTGTTCAATTATACTCTCCCCTTATCAGTTAAGGAGCGGATTATGAGTCTTGTCCTTAGCCTTTATCTTATCCATTGCATCAACAAATACAAGTATCTCCGCTACAACCTCGTACAGCTCCGGTGGGATTGCTTCACCTATATCAAGGTGAGACAAGGTGTCCGCGAGCTTGGAATCCGTATGAAGCGGGATATTATTTTCCCTTGCCTGCTCTATGATCTTCTCTGCGACTACTCCCTTACCAGAAGCAATGACTTTAGGCGCATTATCTTCATTGGGATCATAGCCAAGAGCTACGGCTGTCTTATTTTTTTGTTTGTCATTAAGCTCTGCCATAATAGACCTCATTTTTGTAAAAAACAAGTCAAAACATATAATGTAAAAAATGTAGTGCTCTAGGCCCTTGCGTCAAACGAAGATGAAGAAAGCATCGTCATCTTGTCTCCCTTTTGAAGTAGTTCATCTACCGCCTGATTCTCAGATGATATTTCATCCGAAGGAAGAACCTGATAATTCATCTGATAACCTCTTTTGTTAAGTCTTAAAGTCAGCTCGTCTATGTGGTCCATGATAAGGTCTATACAGGACTCATCCGCCAGATAGAAATTGGTATTAACCTTTTTATCCGTCATCCTGACATAGATATCAAGAGGACCCAAATTATTCATATCAAGATGCAAAAGAGCACTAACGCTTCCATCATCAGAAGCCATGTGCTTTTTGTTAGAATATACATACAGATCGCCATGGGCATCATTTCCTGACATCTTAAGCGGAAGCTGCACGTAGGCAAACATCTGATTGAGCTGATTCATAAAATCAATATTCTGAGACAGATTCTGAGAATTCTGAAAAGCGCTGCTGTTCTCGCCAACATGCGACTGTAAGAGCTGAGTCAGCTGCTTAACCTGAGAATTAAGCCTCTCATAAAGATTTCTAACATTCTCTTTGTCACTGACATCATCAGGTTTTATCATCCACTGGGATGCTATATTGTTCTTAAGTACATCTGTAAAGGCATCTGAGGAAAAGAGCTTCCCCCATGCATTATCAACACTTCCTGATGTATGGATCGTTTTATCATACAGACTTGAAAGCTGCTTAAGAAGAGCTGCCTGATCTTCTGAGCCTGCTTTTATCAGCTGATTCAAAGCTTCCTCAGGCACTCCTGCATTCTTAAGAGCTGTGGCAAACTGGGCCAGTTCCATTTTAGAGCCTATGCTAAGAGCATTACCGGCGCTTTCTGCTGCTTGAGAATTGGAACCAGCTATAAGACTGTTTTGCACATCAGGATCAACCGCTTTACCATTATCAGCCATCTGAATATCAAGAGCAGATACCTGTTGATTAGACTGTGGCTGCTCATTTATGGTCCCTTGTCCATCTGCCTTATTTAAAACTGCATTATCTTGCCCTTTGGTAGCAGAAGCATCTTGCGCAGCTGCATCGCCCATGCCTGCAAAAGTGCCCTGTCCTTCCAAAGTCTGGGAATTTGTTCCCTGCGTAAGGCTTCCATCTCCTTCGCCTGTAAAGAGCTTCATTAGTTCTCCGTACATATTAAGGGCTTCACCTTTATCAGCTGCAGCCATCTGGTTAAAAGCTTCCGGAAGCTCGTCAACTATAGAATTAACTCCGTATAAAACCTGATGCTGATAATTCTGATAGTTCTGAAACTGCGTAATATTGCCCTCAGTTATCGGTATATTCAGATTTTTCATCTGAACAAGGGTACTGATATCTGCAGTAGGATTATCAGATAGGACCCTGCTCATATTAAGAAGGCTCTGCTTGTCTATGCTCATGCCCTCTTTCATCATTTCAGAGACCATCTGTCCCAGTTCATCCGTTACAGAAAGTCCTGCTGCCAGAAGGGCTTTTGAAGCTGTAGCATCAAGAGCAGCTGTATTTTGATATAAAGGAGTTAATGTAAGAGTTCCCGACGCGGAACTTTTTACAGAAAAAGAGATTGTCTGACCAGCAGCAAGCTGCATTCCATTCTGGAGCTTGGCATCAACTACTGTATTATTGCCAAGATCTATCTGAGCTGTCCTTGTACCATCAGCGCCCTTCATTACGGACACAACCTTACCATTTAGAGAATCGCCTGCCGATAAAGAGCGCAGTGACTCCTGCCCTTTAGATACGACTGCGACATCTGAAGTTCTATTAACCTGGAGCGATCCCTGAATCTGACCGCCAGGTCCAACTGTAAGGCTACCCGGCATATTAATCTCCATGCTGCATGTATGATGAACAGCTGATAATTGTATATGTGTAATAACTTACTTGCACAAATTCGGGCGCATGCGAATATTCCACTTATCATTCCGAAACGAAGTTCCCTATAAAAGATCTTCTGTGAATCTCACACGGGCCGTATTTCTTAAGGGCTTCTATATGAGCTGCACTTCCATAGCCTTTGTTGGATGCAAAGCCGTATTCAGGATACTTACTGTCAAGCTCCTTCATGAGTCTGTCTCTTGTAACCTTGGCAATAATACTTGCTGCTGCAATAGATACAGACTTAGCATCACCTTTTATTATAGATACCTGCTTATATTCTTCGAGCTGTGGCACATGTACCGCATCAAGAAGAAGGATATCGGGGCGAACAGGAAGCTTAACAACTGCTTCTGCCATTGCTTCGTAATCAGCCTGAAGAATATTGATCTCGTCAATTCTTTTAGGCGAAGCAAAGGCAACTGCAGCTCCTACAGCCTTTTCCATGATCACATCATAGAGCTCTTCTCTCTTTTTTTCGGATAACTTTTTAGAATCGTTTAGATACAGTATCTCTGTGTCTTTGGGAAGTATTACTGCTCCAGCGCACACAGGGCCTGCTAAAGGTCCTCTTCCAACTTCGTCTATTCCGCAGACATAACCCATTTCCTCATATCTGCGCTCGAACTCTTTCATTGTCTCTATACGGGCTCTTTCTTTTTCAAGAGCTTTAATCTTCTTGTCAGCAGCTTCTACGAGCTTTCTGATCCCATCTCTTTCGTCGTCAGCGTATTTTTCTATAAATAGCTTATATTCATCATTATTAAGTGTCTTATAGTAATCTTTGATCTGTGATATAGATTCCATCAGTTACGGTCCAGTCCTATTTTAGTTCTATAAATGATTATCACTCTACAATGCCAAAGCTCTCAAAAGGATAGATTCTAAGCCAAGCCTTACCAACAAGCTGGTCTCTTTTGATATTGCCGACATCCTCATATCTTGAATCCATGGAATCATTGCGGTTATCGCCCATAACGAAGTATTCATCATCGGCAAGCGTCACGCCTTCATAAGCCACTCCCGGGTTCTTGATAACTTCACGTCCATAGCTTTCAACAAGAATTTCTTCATTGATATAGATATTACCCTCAAGATCAATCCTTACTGTCTCTCCAGGCATACCTATTATTCTTTTGATAAAATAAGTACTGTTTCCAAGTGAATCCACATGTGGAAATACTACGATATCGAATCTTTCAGGATCTCCTATCTCATAGGATATCTTGGATACTATGAGAGAATCCTTGTCCTGAAGAGTATTCATCATAGAATGGCCACTTACTTCTGTTCTCTGAGCTACAAATGTAATAAAGAGAAACGTAATAAGTATGACCGAAGCAATATAGATAAGTGTAGAAGTGATCTCCTTTATTACCTTACGAAAAGTTCTGTTATTATCACCCATATTTTATGTCACCAAGTCTTTGATTAAAGACCTTCCTCCCTTCGATTTACTTGAGTATGACCTTTAGTCTGAAGGAGTATTCTCAAGAGTTATTCGTCCGAGTCTCCCCGCGCGGAAATCATCCAGAATAAGATTAGCTGCACGCATGTAATCAGGCCTTGCTCCTTGAAGAAGCAGATTTCTTGCCTTAGCTACAGCGCAGAGCATTCCTGAATAATCAGTCATGAGGTGCTCTTCTTCAACCGCATTTTGAACATCCTCACTGGTTATATTATACGTCTTATAAATAACATCTGCATAGTCACTTTCGAGCTCTTTGATAAGGTCAATAGCCAGTTCTCCGCTGTCTATATTGTCATCATTCATGGACCCTATCATGGCAAGATGCGCACCTACAGTCTGATCCTCAAACTTAGGCCACAAAATACCTGGTGTATCCAAGAGCTGAAGCGTCTTACCAAGCATTATCCACTGCTTACCTTTGGTAACGCCAGGCTTATTGCCTGTCTTAGCAGCAGCCTTACCTGTAAGATGATTGATAAAAGTTGACTTGCCTACATTAGGGATACCTGCAACCATGGCTCTTATGGGACGATTGACGATACCTCTTGCCTTGTCCCTTGCTATCTTATCTGCACAGGTCTCTTCCATAAGCTTCTTGATCTTGCCCATATCCTTGGAAGTACGGGAATCAAGAAGAGCTGCCATATAACCCTTTGATCTGTAATATTCTACCCACTTATTATTCTTATCAGGATCTGATAAGTCTGCCTTATTAAGGATAATAAGCCTCTGCTTGCCCTTGCCCAGCTCGTCAATGTCCGGGTTACGGCTTGATACAGGTATTCTTGCATCTGTGATCTCTACGATCATGTCTACAAGACCTATATTCTCTTTCATCATTCTTACAGCTTTGGTCATATGACCGGGATACCACTGATAATTCATAAAACTCCTTTTTAATCAAATAAAAAATATAGATAATTAATTCAAAATAAATAACCTTTTGTAGGCAAAAACAAAAATACGCCCAATAGTCCTGCGCTTTACAGAAAATATTTTATTGTAATTTATTTCTTAATATCAGTCATTACTGATAATTCCTGATGCTCCCTGTTCTCCGCCATATACATACCAGGCAGTTCCAAGTATCCATCCCTCTTTAACAACTCCAATGTTGGCACTTCTGCTGTCCTCTGAACTGTTCCTGTTATCTCCCAGCACGAAATACTCATCGTCACCAAGTTTTATAGGACTTGCCGCAATTCCGGCCTCTTCCATCTTGTCATAGGTTTCAGAATCTTCTTCCTGCAACACGCCATTGATATATAAAGCGCCATCTGTGATCTGAACCGTCTCACCTGGCATAGCCACTATTCTTTTGACATAATAATGCGAATTAGTATTTCCATTTGGCAAAAAAGCTATGATGTCTCCCCTTTCAGGTCCTGTAAGATATACAATTATCTTATTGACCAGGACTTTCTGGCCGGAGTAAAGACTTGGCTCCATTGAATCTCCGACAACATCAACATTCTTGCCAAATCCGTAAACAAGCATTGCTGCTATGATCACTGCAATTACTGTATAAAACACCCATGATAAAACCTCTCTTATCATCTGAGGTGTAATCTTTTTCTTCTTGTTATCATAAACAAGATGGAATTCATTTTTCTTTCTTCTTCGTCTGAATGCCATACCCTGATCCCGCCTTACTACGAAATTAAAGACTAAGGCCATCGCCACAAGTCCAAGTGCAACATAATCAAGCACTCTTTTTATTTTACCACAAATATGCCAATAGTAGGAAAAAAGCACATCTGTGCCTACTGACAAAGATGTGCTTTCTATTATTTCCTACTTTTCTATATATTTTCTATTATTTTTTCTTATAACCTGTTACCATAGTCATCACAAAACAAAAAACCGTTGCCCATGCAAAAAACTTGTGCCATTTCATAAATGAAGACCTCACTTTCCTTGTATTCTTTGATACTGAGATGCTTAGATCAACTTCTTCTCCGGAGTGAACATACTGAAGCTGATCACCCATGGAAAGCTTCATGACCTTATAAGCAGGCTCGCCGGTGCAGTGACACGTGTAAAACATAGTGGGATAATTCTTAAGTTCTTTACCGATATCTATGATCTCCCTAAGTTCCTCATCACTGTATTCCTTTTTCTTCATCAGATGAAAACCACTAATTACAACATCTGGTGCCGCACCATACTTTTCTTTAAAAGCATCGAGAATACTTAGTATACCATTATGCGCACATCCGGATAAAAGGATTTTTCTCTTTCCATCTTTGATGACAAGATACTGCTCGTGTACAAAATCATCACGCACAAACTCATCTTTTTCTTTTATCAAAAGTCGTTTATTGGTAAAGGGCAGATCATGTGACCTCTTCTTTACAGTGAATAGTTCCAGCTCATCATCTATACAGTGATCACCTTTAATCTTCACCACCTGCGGAAGGCTCACGATATCCTTGTCTATTCCAATATATCTATAACGCTCTCCCTCTGCTTTTGCACCATCATCTGCATAATAATCCGCATCAGCAGTATCCTGCATATAAATGGATGCTTTGGTATTGATCTTTGTAAACGGCATGATACCGCCCGAATGATCATAATGCCCATGGCTTAATATCACAGTATCTATCTCTGAAAGGTCGATACCAAGTTTTTCTGCATTTTGTAAAGTCTTCTCTGACGGACCAAGATCTAATAGGAGTTTATGCTTTGAAGTTTCCACATAAAATGACAGGCCATGTGCATATGCACAACCTTCATGACCCTCTGTATTTTCAATCAGATTTATAATTCTCATGCTACCCTCCTTGATACTCTACATATTATTAGAATTGTCTTACATAGAATTCTGCATGATCCCAACTTGAAAGAATGGAAGGATCTCCTGCAATAACATCATATAAACATAAACAATCTACCCCTGCCACATTAATAATATCATCATAATCTTCAGGCTCACAAATTACATTTCCATCTGCATCTAAGAGTCTGAAATATACAACATATGCATCTTCTATATACTTTTCTTCCTGGTAACTTATTTTGGATTTATGAATATCCCATACATCTTCCAGATGGTATAATGCATTACCATATCCATCATCCTCAAATTTCATTTCATCATATGAAATAGTTACAACAGAAAACTGAGCATCGTAATTTTCGCCAGCTTCACATATATCGTCTTCAGTAAACAAAAATGAGTCCTCTGTCACTTCACCATCATCTGCAGATGCAAAATAATAAATAACTTCTCCAGGCAAAAAACAATAATCACTAACATGATCTCCACCCTGAACGTTGTCATTATTAACACACATATGATAAGTAGTTGTAGAAGTATTAGTGATCACCCACAAGTTACTATTAACATCACTCTGTTCAATTGTAACATCAGCATCCACATAGACAGGATCATAAGTTGATGCAGTAGCTGTTTCTGTTGTACCTTCAGCATAATCTGTAGAGGCTGTAGCTGTTTCAGCATCTGCAGTTTCCGTTGCTGATTCTTCATCTGCGACAGCTGTTGTTTCTGTTTCATTTCCTTCAGTGATCATAGAAAAGATACCTTCGCCATCATCGTCTGATGCTTCATCAGACTTTGGTACTTCGGATTCTTCGATTTCTACATCATCTTCCGACGTTTCTTCTTCCGCGCCACAAGCTGATACCAAGACAGCTGTAACCAAAAGTAGTGAGATTAGTTTTTTCTTCATATAAAGCCTCCCGTAAATATATTATTGTAATTTTTTAATGCACATAAAGAATCTGTAGATCTTATACTATGATGTAGGTGTCAAAAGTACCTTTTGACACCTTATGACGGTCGGATTGTTCCGTTTCTACGAAACTCCCACAATCCTCAAACATTCACAAATCCGCACTACGTGCTACTTTGCTCATGTTTGGCGGGTCATAAATTCATATTCGATTTCGAGCAAGCTCGAATCGAATTGACTTTTGACCCTTACGTCATAATATCTTTTTTGGAACTGACCTTATTCTTAAGATAAAAGATTTTCAGGCAAGACCTAAAAAATACTGATAATAATAAAAAAGCGCTATAAGTATATATTTTCACGCATATACTTATAG
>NZ_JAILQF010000127.1 GCF_024699075.1 Butyrivibrio sp. | reverse complement strand
GTTAAGGAAGTTCTCAATAAGTATAACAGCAAGTAATAGTAAGTAAGAGGAAGTATGTATGCTGCATTTTTTTAATAAAAAGAATAAGTTAATAGCAGCTATGCTTTGTGCCATAGTCCTTTTTGCGTTTGTTTGTGCCATGTCATCTTTCGTAGGCTATTGTAGTGATACATCTTATGAAACTACTGACTATGAAACTTCTGATTATGATTTTTCTGATTATGAAGATGCAGAAGATGACGATGAAATAACTATTGGAGGCGGCAAAGTTCTAAGTGGTCAGGTTGATTCAATAGGCTATGCTTCGGTTGTTTATGATGAAACAAGCGGCCTTGCGACATCAGATGCCAATTTCATAATTGGTGCAAGTGATGGTTATATGTGGATTGGCAGTTATAGCGGTATCTACAGATATGACGGAATAGTTTTTGAGAAGATAGAGTATTCTGAAGGTCTTACAAGTGGAAGAGGACTTTTTGAGGATAGTAAAGGCAGAATCTGGGTTGGAACCAATGATAATGGCGTAGTTGTTATAGAAAATGAACAGGCTACATGGATTACCTATAAGGAAGGCCTCCCATCATCATCTATCAGGCACTTTGCTGAAGATTTGGAAGGTAATGTTTACATCGCAACGACGGCCGGAGTATGCTATGCGGACTCTGATCTTGAGATACATGTAGTAGGCGGTGATATTATTGGGGAAAACAGAATTCTAAAACTGGATTCTGATAGCGAAGGAACTATTTATGGTTCTACAAATAATGGAATTATTTTCACTATAAAGGATCATGAAATTGATCAGATCTACAAAAGTGAAGAGATATCCAAAAAGGCTGTAATTACAAGTATTCTTGCTGATCCTGAAAAACCCGGATATGTATATTTGTCTACTGACAGGGGCGCAGTATATTATGGCGAATTTGGCAAAAATCTGATGAATATGAAAAGCATATCGACGCAGCCATTAGAAGTCGTTCACTGGCTTAGCTATGATTGTGACAGGGTATGGGTTTCTTCTACAAGTCAGATTGGATATATTGATACGGATAAGATTTTTCACCTGGTAACAGGTATCCCTATGGACAATGGTATTGAAATGACAACCTCTGATTTTCAGGGTAATATCTGGGTTGCATCTTCTACCATGGGTATCATGAAGATTGTTGCCTGCAATTTTCAGGATCTTACAGTCAGCACAGAGCTTCCGGATGAAGTAACCAACTGCACATATCTTACTGATGAAAACATGTATGTTGGAACAGATAATGGACTGTTTATACTGGATAAATATGGATGGCTTGTATCTAATCATCTGACAACATATTTAAAAGATAAAAGAATCAGATGCATAAATGGTGACAGAAACGGAAATATATGGATATCCACCTATAATAGCAGTTCAGGACTTGTATGCTATATGCCTGATGAAGAGATCATAAATTTTACTACAGATGAAGGACTTCCAAGTGATGATATAAGATGCGCCAAAGAAATGTCTGATGGCTCTATTATGGTTGGAACTAATGGCGGTCTTGCCATTATTAAAAATTATAAGGTTACAAAAGTTGTAGATTCAAGTAGTGGTATCAAGAATACCGTATTTCTTACCTTGGAAGAAGGAGATAATGGAGAGATTCTTGTTGGAACTGATGGTGATGGTATGTATATCATCAGAGACAATGACATAAAGAGATATGGAAGAGAAGATGGTCTTACAAGTGAAGTAATTCAGCGAATCAAAAAAGATGATAGAGAGGATCTGTACTGGATAATATTATCTAATGGAGTAGGCTATATCAGAAGAGGCGATTTTAACCTGGTTAGTACTTTCCCCAATAACAATAATTACGATATATACTTCGATAGTGACGGTGATATATGGATGCTGTCTTCTTTTGGTGTCTATACTATGACCAAAGATCAGATGCTTAATGATAACATAACTGATTACAGACTCTTTGACCTTGCTAATGGACTGCCTTTTAAACCTACATCCAATTCTTACAGTGCCCTTGATGATGAAGGGAATCTTTATATATCTGGCAGACAAGGTGTTTGCAAAGTTAATATTGATAACTTCTTTAAAGAGAAGATGGAAGTAAAGGCAGCTTTAAAATCTGTCTACTCCGGCGATACCCAAATAACCCCTGATGCAACAGGAAGCTATATACTGCCTGCTAATAATGAAAGAGTAAGTATATCACTTGCTGTTATTGACTATACTATGGTAGATCCTGAAGTTTATATATCTGTAGAAGGAAGATCAGATGAAGATATTATTGTCAAGAAAAGTCAGCTCTATCCTATAGAATATACAGGAATGCAATATGGTACTTATTCATTTAATGTTAAGGTAATTGCAGGTATCAAGAACCCACCGTTACTTGAACAGACATATCTTATAGTCAAAAAGGCAAGGTTTTTTGAACTTACAGCTGTAAGAGTAATGATCATATTACTGACAGCTTTTGTAACAGGTTTTATCGTTTGGAACGTTATAAAGAAAACTGTCATAAGAAAACAATATGAAGAAATAAAACAGGCAAGAGATGATGCACTAAGAGCTAACACAGCCAAAACAAGATTCCTTGCAAATATCTCACATGAAGTAAGGACTCCTATTAATACCATTCTTGGAATGAATGAGATGATATTAAGAGAAGATGCAACAGGTGTTCCAAAAGGGTATTTCATGTCTATGATGAACTACTCTTTTGATATCAAGAATGCTGCTGATACTTTGCTTGGACTTATTAACGATCTCCTTGATATGTCCAAGATAGAATCAGGTAAGATGCACCTTGTAGAAAGAGAGTATGATGTTGCCAATCTTATAAGATCAGTAGTAGCAATGATAAGAGTCAAGAGCTCAGAAAAAGAGCTTACTTTTGACGTGGTAGTAGATGAGATCATGCCGGTCAAGCTATTTGGAGATGATGGCAAGATCAAGCAGGTAGTTCTTAATCTTCTTACTAATGCTGTTAAATACACGCAGCATGGAGGCTTTATCTTAATAGTCTCCCTTAACGGCCGAAATGATAACATGGTCGATATATCTTTCTCCGTAAAAGATACCGGAATGGGTGTCAAAGAGGAAGATATGGACAAGCTCTTCACTGCTTATGAAAGACTTGAAGAACAGAAAAACAGTGGAATACAGGGAACAGGACTTGGACTTGACATATCAAGGCGATTTGCAGAACTTATGGGCGGAAGCCTTGTTTGTAACAGTGTATATGGAGAAGGCTCTGAGTTTATTCTTTCGGTTACCCAAAGGATAGTTGATGACACTCCTATAGGCCTCTTTGTCGAGCATAATGAGGATAAAGCAAAAGGACCTTATGTTCCTAAGTTTATTGCTCCTGATGCGGACGTTTTGGTAGTAGATGATAATCCTATGAACCTAAGCGTTATAAAGGGACTTTTAAAGGCTACAAAGATATTTGTGACTACAGCTACCAGTGGTGAAGAATGTCTTGAGAAGATGAAAGAAACTAAATTTAATATAGTATTTCTGGATCATATGATGCCTGGAATGGATGGAATAGAGACTGTATCAAGGATCAGGGAAAATGATTTTATGATACCTGTTTATGCGCTTACAGCTAATACAGCTGTAGGTGAAGATTTCTATAAATCAAGAGGCTTTACAGGATATCTTACAAAACCTATAGACAGTGAATCACTTGAAGCTACTATCATGAAGCATCTGCCTAAAGAGATAATGCTTGAGCCTGATAAGGATGATGCAGTAGAAGATCTTACAAGTATTCCGGATGAGTTTAAGTGGATCTATGATATTCCTGAGATCAATGTAGAGGAAGGCATTAAGAATTCCGGCGGAATATCATCGTATCTGTTCTCGTTAAAGCTATTTCTTGAAACTATAGATGGAAATCTTAAAGTTATAGGCGATGCCTATAATGCAGGAGATATAAGATTATATACTATCAAGGTTCATGCACTTAAGAGTTCTGCAAGGATCATAGGAGCACTTAGATTCTCCAAGATATGTGCTGATCTTGAGGAAGCCGGCAATAAGCAGGATAAGAGTTTTATAGACCTTATACATGCGGACATGATGGCAGAATATTCATCATATAAAGAGAAGCTTTCAAGACTTGAGCACAGTCAGAATGAAGCAGAGGATAAGGACAAGAAGGATATTCCTCCTGAAGAGCTGGCTGATGCATATGGAGCTTTAAAGGATATAATCCCTCAGATGGATTATGATTCTGTTGAACTTATATTAAATGGCCTTAAAGAGTACAGACTTCCAAAAGATGATTCAGAAAAGATCAGTAAGCTTGGCAAGATGCTCAAGGTATTCGACTGGGAAGGAATGGAAGAACTTATTAATAGTTAACTCTATTACAGGAGATCAAAATGGCGGAGAAACAGTCTTTAATAATCGCATTAAAAGAGACCTTTATTGTACGTGTGCTGATCGGTAAAAGTCAGGATGCGGGAATAGAATGTGGATATGTTCCCTGTGTCATAAATGAAATATACCAAAACATTGAAGGCGCTTCCATCATCACCTTGTACATGGATGAAAATGATCTTCCGGGTGAAGATGTCATTCATTTTCTTGTGGACAGGCTCAGTGAAAATAATATGCAGATGATCCTGATAGGAGAGCAGACTGATCTTCAAAGGATAGAAAGGTATATTCCAAAGGATCTTATCTACAGAGAATTTTCAAGGCCCGTTGATAATGCCCAGTATATCGATACTGTAAAAGATTATATTTCAAAGGCTAAATCAGGAGAATTCAAAAAGACCATCCTTGTAGTTGATGATGATCCTAATTATCTTGCGATAGTCAGAGAGTGGCTGAAGGATAATTTTAAAGTATTTATGGTTAATTCAGGACTTCAGGCTATCAAGTGGCTTGGCAAAAACAAAGTTGACCTTATACTACTTGATCATGAGATGCCGGTAACAAGTGGTCCTCAGGTCCTAGAAATGCTAAGAAGTGATGAAGAAACGAAGGGAATCCCAGTAATGTTTCTAACAGGTAAAAGCGACAAGGAGAGTGTTATGGCAGTTGTATCACTTAAGCCTGAAGGATATTTTTTGAAGACTATACAGAAAAATGAACTGATAGAGAAACTGGAAGAGTTCTTTATTTTACATAAGTAGGTAGGATATGTTTGAATTTATCAGAGATAACCAACTTAATTTAATGCTGATTCTCTGCGGAGCCTG
>NZ_JAILQF010000111.1 GCF_024699075.1 Butyrivibrio sp. | reverse complement strand
CCCACAAATAAGTTTTCTTTCTACATATTTCAAGTCTTTTACAATATCCTAATGATGCCTTACAACTTCAAATCTTTGAAGTTCAACCTTTTCATATTCACCAATCCCGGCTTTTCTCTTAGCTATAGCAATCTGATCATCTACAGTATCAACTCCTTCAAGATCGGGAAGAAGGAGCCCACGTCTTAAACCATTTGTGACTATAACCCCATATTTTCTTACATCAAGCTCCTTTTTGGAATCAATCTTTTGCGCATCTCCAAGTACATCTACACTGTATTCAAGCTTTTCAAGCTCCTTTTCTTCAACAGACTCAAATCTGGGATCTTTCGTTGAAGCAGATATTGCATTTTGTATGATTTCCCTGGCTACGCAGTCGCAGGTGGCAGATATAGTTCCTATGCAGCCTCGAAGTCCTCCTCTTATATGAAGAGATACAAAAGCGCCTGCGCTTCTTTCATACATTTCTGAAGGAAGATCATCCGGAACTTTTATGACATAACCTTCCTTTATATATGTTTCTATCGTCTTTCTGGCAAGAGATACATAAGGATCTTCCATAGCTTTTTTCTCCAAAAGGGATTTCTTTTCATCTTCAAGATATTTATCAAGATACCTTTTATCATCATCGCATCCAATGACCTCATAGGTGCAGATTCCATAGCCTACTCCAGTCACATCCTGGTGTGATAGCTTATTGGGATTTACTTTTAGCCCGTCAAAGGCACCTCCCATTATGACAAAAGACCTGTGGCCGCATTCAGAAGCTTTATCACACAGATATGGATCGAATTTCAAAAGTTCGCCAAAAGCACCTCTTCCCATACAATCCATTACCTTTTCATCATATAAAGGCCCGTTCTTATCAAAGCCATATGGCCCATCTTCTCTAAGCTTATGAGACAGATCACCGCTTGCTACAAATACAACGCGCCTTCCAAGTTCATCAGCAGCCTTTTGCACTATCTGTCCCATTTTATAATGGTCAGCAAAAGAAATCCCGGAAAGCCCCATACGTACAAGCTTGAAGTCAGTATATTTTTGCATAATGAAATAAAGAGGAACGATCGTTCCATGATCTAGAGACTTATCCCGCTCTCCCATGTATCCTGCAGGAATATCCTCATCTTCTGCAAGCTCGCACAATCTGTTAGAAAGTTCAGAATCATAAGAAACGCTAATCTTAACGCTTCCTGCGCCAAATCTTGCCAGATCTCCGCTTGCTTCATATCCGGGAGATATATGAAGATAATCAGAATACATAATGCTATGAGGAGATGACAGAACAATTGTATCAGGCTTTAATGAGGCCACAAAATCTGCTGCCTTTTCATAAGCCACAGTAGTCTTTCTGATAATACTCTCGCCACCTTTGCCAACTTCCGGAACTATAAGCGGCGGATGAGGAACCATAATACCACCAACAATGCCCATATACGTACCTCCATCTGTACAATCCAGCTCTTACAAGCCTCACACTACGTACAATTTAGATTAAAGAGTCGATATGTGTGAAAAGAAAATAATCATATTTTATAAATATTTTGTAAAATGCTTTATTTATTATTATTTTTATGATATTATAACTGTAACTAAATAGGTTTAGCTTTAATATACTCAATTGTTTTGACATAAAATAGATCACTTTGGAATTTAAAGCGCAAGGATGTGACTTTGATTCCTATTATCTTTTCGGAGCCTCGAAAAGGATATGGATATCCGCTCCAGAAAGGGGTTCATATGCAAGTATCATCTGTAACAATGAACAATGCTGATCTCTCAACAGCTATCTCATCTTATCAGAAAGCTTTAAGAGAAGATAAAGTTCAGCAAACACAAAGTCAGCAACAACAGCTCCAGACAAGGCAGGATACCGCATCCAAGGATGCTGATGCCGTAGTATCAATAAGCCAGGAAGGCAAAGAAGCTTACGAGAAGAGCCAGCAGGTTGCAAAGTCCAGCGAATCAGAGACTTCCAACGATCAGTCAGGTTCTCAGAATTCAGCAACTTTTAAATCCTTCCCTGAAGGAAGCGTAAAGCAGTTATCTCCAACACAGTCAGAAACCGATCCCGTTAGAAGCGAGATTGCAAGTGCAAATGCACAGTCAGCTAACGAGTCTGTAAACAACGCTTCACAACTCGAGAATTTCGAGCTTAATCCAGCCATTACCGCTATGCAGGAAACTGCATGATATCCGAATAGTAATACCCCACTACACCGGTCGTTTTCCCCAAACGACCGGTATTTGTTTGTGCTCTTTCAGAATATTCTCTCAGACAGTGATTTAGAACGGTACTTGACCTCATTAACATCATATATTGTCATAAATGCCTGAGGATCCACTTTCTGCATATAATTCATAAGCTGCTGATATTCACGCTTATCAACTATGACAATTATCTCATTGTGTTCCTGCATTCTATATGCACCATAAGCTTTATAGATAGTAGCACCGCTATGAAGATTCTCGATTATAAACTTTCGAATCTCCTGTTCTTTGGGTGACGTAATACATACCCGTCTTTTTCTATTGCGGTTAAAAATAAATTCATCAAGTATCACACCATTAAAATAGCTTCCAAGGATACTTAAGATTACAGTCTTTGAATCATAGACAAGTGCTGCAGAAAAGGCAATTGTTACGCCTACAGCTGTCGCAGCCCTTCCAAGTTCCATGTGAAGATATTTATTAAGTATCATAGCAAGGATATCTGTACCACCTGAGGAAGCATTAAGTGAAAAAAGGATACTGACGCCAATGCTCACTGTAAATATATATGCAAGTACATCAAGTGCCATATCACCTGTAAGTGACTTATTATCAGGAAATAATCGCTCAAAAACACCAAGAAGAAATGGTAATAAAATAGATGTATAAACTGTCTTACTTCCAAACTCATGGCCACAGGTCAAAAAGCCTATTACCAAAAGAATAATATTGATACAAAGAGTAATCTGAGAAACAGAAAAAGGAATCAGATTTGTAAGCACTATAGCCAGTCCCGATACACTGTTTACAGCTGTATGACTCGGTATAAGAAAAAAGAATACAGCTCCGGCTATTATAACTGTAGCAAGTGTGATGACTATAAATTCCTTGACCACCTCTACTGGAGTTTTGTGAATTATATCATCCTTCGTTGTTATTGTATCACTATTATTAACCTTTTCCATAATCCCGCTTTTTCACTGATCAAGCCATCCCTGGTGATCAAGTATTACCTTCTTTCTTAAAATATAAAAACTGACAGCCCAAAATCACTTTCAGTCAAGTTCTGCCATACGATTCCACAGTTTGTAATAAGTTCCCTGCTTCTCGAGGAGGGATTCGTGATTGCCTTCTTCAAGTATTCCGTCCTTACTTAAAACAATTATCCTGTCAGCATTCTGAACAGTTGTAAGCCTGTGGGCTATAGTAATGGTAGTTCTGCCTTTTGCAAGCTTTTCAAGACTCTTTGTAACAAAAAGCTCACTCTCATTATCAAGCGCAGAAGTCGCTTCATCAAGTATTAATATTTTAGGATTCTTAAGAAATACTCTCGCAATAGAAATACGCTGCTTCTGTCCTCCAGATAATTTTACTCCTCTTTCACCAATATAGGTATCCATACCTTGAGGAAGTCTTTCTATAAATTCATCAGCACCTGCCATGATTGCAGCTTCTTCAATCTCTTTGTTACTAGCTCCAGGTCTTCCGTAAGCGATATTGTCACGAATAGTACCGCTAAAAAGATATACATCCTGCTGAACTATACCAATTGACTGACGAAGACTCTTTAAAGTAACCTTACTGGTATCCTGACCATCAATATCGATACGTCCTGAAGTCACATCATAAAATCTTGGGATAAGGTTACATATAGTAGTCTTACCACCTCCTGAAGATCCTACGATAGCAAGATTTTCTCCTGCCTTGATATCAAGATCAAAATCTCGAAGTACCTTATTATGATCATCCGGATATTCAAAATTAACCTTTTTAAAGCTTATGGATCCTTCTGTAACCTTGATATCAGTTGCACCCTCAGCATCTTTAATATCTATAGGCGTATCCATGATCTCTATAAAACGCTCTATACCTGTCATTCCACGCTGGAACTGCTCCGCAAACTCAACTATCCTTCTGATAGTAGCTATAAGTGTTGATACATACAGAATATAAGCAACAAGATCTCCTGCACTTATAAGATCATTTATAAGGAAAAGTCCACCACCAAGAATAACTACGCTATACATAAGACCATCAAACATTCTTGTTGATGTTCCGAAAGTTGCCATTGCATAGTAAAATCTCTTCTTTATTGTCTGAAACTTGATATTTCCTTTTTCGAACTTATTCTTTTCCTCTTCTTCACCTGTAAAAGCCTTAACTATACGTTCTCCAAGAAGGCTTTCTTCGATTGCTGCATTAAGTTCTCCAACCTGTACTCTCTGAGCCTTCTGGGTCTGACGAAGCCAATGATTGATCTTAACAGATACATAAAACATGATAGGAAGACAAGCAAAAATCATAAGTGTAAGAGGAAGTGATGCTGCTGATAATATAACAAATGAAACAACCATCTTGATTCCTGCGATGAAGAACTCTTCAGGACAATGATGAGCAAATTCCGTAACATCAAAAAGGTCATTGGTTATACGGCCCATGATCTGACCTATTTTATGATTGGAATAATATGTAGCAGATAATCTCTGAAGATGATCAAAGGCATCACGTCTCATGTCAGTTTCTATATATACGCCCATAATATGACCCTGTGACTGCATATAGAAGTTAGCACCTGCATCAACAATTCTTAAAAGCACATATAAAGCTGTCATCCTCAAAAGAGCAGCTACTGTCAAAACTTCCGCACTACCCATTGCAGAATTGGTAAGCCTTCTCATGATCATTGGAAGCACTATATCACATAAAGTGGTAAGAGACGCAAATAAAAGATCAAGGCACAGAAGAAGTCTGTACTTTTTAATATATGGAATGAATCTTCCAATAAGAACCTTTGATGAATAAGTCTGAGCTCCTGTAGTTTTTTCGATAGCTGCCGCCTTTACTGCCATAAACCCTCCCGATCACATAAAATAATCTTGCAAAAACGTGCCATGATCAACATGTTTTGCAAGATTAAATTATATTCTATTTATGCGTATTGTGATATAGGAAAATTAAAGAATTTTAGATTTCGCTATCAATAGTTTTCATAATCTTCTCTATTAGGGCAATTTTCAAAATCTTCTATCAGTTCGTATAATAAAT
>NZ_JAILQF010000098.1 GCF_024699075.1 Butyrivibrio sp. | reverse complement strand
GCGTGCCTTTAGAAGCGGTGTTAAGTATGTAGCTCAGCCAGGTGGATCTGTACGTGATGACAACGTAATAGAAGCTGCTAACAGCCACGACATGGTTATGGCATTTACAGGAATGAGATTCTTCCATCACTAATTGGAAGTTTTGGGAAAAGAAATATAGATTTTTTGAAAAGGATCGGTATGTATTTCCGGTCCTTTTTTGTATACAATAGTATATGTTGACTACATCTAAATCCAATAAGGAATCAAAAAACAGTAAAAGTATATATGGCGAAGAAAAAAAGTAAAAAGAAAAAATTTCAGGAAAATCAGATTCCAGAACAGGATGAGAATTATTATTTTCTTGCAGGTTATACTTCAGCGGGCTTTCCATATGGAGTAACTTGGGAAGAGGCCAGGAAAGATGGCCTGATAGATGACGTAGACAATATAGAATGCGGAGAAGACGAGGAATTACCATTTGATTGAAGAACAAAATAGAAATCTTGAAACTGAATATATTGAATAATATTATACGCTGCACATATATATATATATATATTAAATGAAATGAGATAATAAAAATGGAATACATAGACATCTTTACAAGGGACGGACAATACACAGGAGTAACAAGACCCAAGCATGATCCTAAAAAGCGGGGGGAATATTACAGGCATGTACTCGTGATCATGAAGACAACAGACAGCCCTGCGCCGGGTGAAGGCGAGGGACTGTATATTGTTCAGCAAAGATCTCTCAAAGCCAGATTCTGTCCTGGTATGTGGGATATGACAGGAGGCGCTGTGATGGCAGGAGAGCTGCAAGAGGCAGCAGCCATCAGAGAAGTCAAAGAGGAACTTGATCTGACTATACCCACGGGCAAGCCCGTGGGGTTCTGATTGGCAAGCGTAGCTTGTAATCGTACATCATTCTCAGACTTTGGATTTACAAGTGTAAATCTGTTTGAATCAGAACTTTCATTACCAAGCAGCCAAACGACCACATTAGCGGTAAATTTCTGCTTTTCAGCAAGGAAGTATAGTCAATCTCCCTGATTATTAAGTTGTTAAGCTACGTTAATTCCACTGTTTAATATCTTGATTTTATATGCCTTGATCCAGGTGATTAAGGCTTTTTCTTTATTGTATTGTGCCTCAAAAGTCTTAGCACATTTGTCTTTATCTATATTTTGCGTTTTAGGTTCATAGCAATAGAGCAGGAATGATGAATACCAGTCTCTTTGTACTTCAGTGCCATCATGAAGTTTATACAATCTATCGGAGAGCTTCTTTTTTATATAGTCATCAGCCGTATGGTCATACTGTGATGCTCTGTAATTGTTTGGGACTTCATTATAAGTTCCACCTGTGGCTTTGAATTTTCTTTCCAATGTGGTCTGGAAACCACCGGGGCATCTGTTCTTTACAGACTTACCGAAACGTTTTTTCTTATTGAACTTACCTTTATCGTTTTTGGTAGTCTCTTTTGATCGTTTCATAAGCTTGCCTGCATTCTTAGGTTCAGTTACAATTATTTCTCCAAGACTTCGTAGGTGGTTAGCGTCCTCATTTATTGCAAGTTGCCTGTTAACTGCATTGATACGGCACAGCTCAGAATGTCTGACTTTCATTTTCTTATAATGATTTGAGTATTTCCAGATTTTACGACCTTTCTTAACAGTACCATCCTCATTATAATTTTGCGGGTTGGTTGCCCTTCTTGACCTGTCCATGGCACGATAGATTAGACGCTCTTTTCTTTCGGATGTCTGTATGCTGTCACCACGTTCAGAAAGGTTCTTTAGACCAACCTCAGTATCAGATGTATAGGCAACTGTCTGTGTGCCAATATCAGCACCTATCATACCTTTGCCATACTTATGGCGTGGATTGCCGTACTTATCATACTTAGGTTTTGCTTTGCCTTCAATAGTCAGATGCAGGTATACCCTGTATTTGCCTCTTATCATTTTGGGGACGAGAGTTGCATAGCATGGTCTGTATGTATCTATACAATAAGCATCCTCAAGTAAAGTATCTACAGCCTTTTTATCCATTATTTCTGGTTCGTTAAGATACGACAGAACGGCATTTACTTCATCCATTTGGAATCTATCGGCTATCTGTATCCCGAAAGCTTTCTTTCCAAGTTTGAATTGTAATCTGTTATCTTTTACAGAAATGGGTATACCACGGCTTATCTGCTTTGCTCGGATACATGGTAGCTCCCCAAATTTTGAGAAATGTATGGTCTTACCACTACCATAGAGACATTTCTCCATACCGCGCCATACATCTTCAGCTTTGGTTAAGGCAAATATAGCATCTATCCCATACTTTTTGCCTATTGGAATCATTGATTTTCTACAACAATCCCATGTGACATTATAGGATTTCTGCATTTCATTAAGCTGATCGGCAAGTATCTTACGTTTAGCCATGTTTTCCGTACTACCATACAAAGAAAGCAGTTTGCGGTATCTTTTTGTACGCATGAGCTGGTCATGGTTCCTTCTCATAAGACCAACAAGTTCATTGCCCGCTTTGCGTATCTTTTCAGAAAGAGCCACGACTTTAAGCATATCGGAATAAGGCATATCAGTTTCGGCGACTATAATATGCCTGTCAGAAAGCTTATGGAATTTCTTTAATATCCTCCCGTATTCATAATCAGTCATGCCTTTTTTGCTCCTCAATGTACTTAATTACTGTAGCTTCGCTTATATGCCCCACCGTTGACACAAAATATCCCTTTGACCATAAAACACCGCATCTTGCATAGAATCGTTTGAGTTGTGGAAATGCCTTAAACAGTTCTATTGCACTGATACTCTTGAGAGTCCTGACAACATCGCACGGTGCAACAGTCTGTGGGACATCTACAAATATATGTATATGGTCAGGCATTACTTCAAGGGCCTTGATACTATAGTTATAATCATCGCAGATTTTTTGAAGTATCAGTTTGAGCGTATCTTCTACATTGCCTTTTAATACTGAAGATCTAAATTTAGGACACCAGATGATATGATACTGTATCAGATATTTACAATGTGAAGCACTATGATATTGCCCCTCACTCATTGTTTTTTACTCCTAACTGATATTTTTCCTGAATGCCCCTGCGCATAAGATCAAGGAAAGTAACGGTTTCACCTTCCTCAACTGAATAGATCCGTGCAAGGTTTTCAAGTTCCTTCTTCCATTCAGCTGGGATAGAGATATTGATTTGTACATTTTCGCTTTTAGGTCGTGCCATTAGAATTTCTCCCTTTCTTAACAATGTCTTTAAGTTGCATATCCTCAATACCAACAAATTCAGCAGCACCCATACTACAAAAAAAATCATAGGCTTTGCAATCCACATATATATCATCGAAATCACTGCAGGATTCTCGAATATCTTCAAGTTCATCATCAGAAAGATTTTCACCAAAATGATTTTCAATATGTCTGCGTATTGCAGAAAACATTATATCTGATGCCATATCTAATGTATCGTAACTTATTTCATCGCCGTATGTAAGATAATTCCAACCGCGACCGCTTTCATAAGTAGCTTTCTTGTTTCCGCTATATTCGTTTTCAAGAAATTCTCCTACAGTCTGTTCGAGCGAAATATATCCGTCTTCTACAAGTATTCCAGAATGATCATAAGGATCGTAGACATATTTTATCTCATAGTGAACTGGAGTGGGTGACAATTCATCTCTTATCCGACGAATCAGCCTTGCTTTTATGAATTCTTTTGATTGATCAAAGCACTCATTTACATATTCAGCAATTTCGTCTACATGAGAATTCACATACTCTACGCATTTCGAATTATCCATTTGTATTTTTCCTTTATGTTAATACATAGATTATATATTTATTCTATGTGTTTGTCAAAATAGAAAAAGGCTTCATCCCACAGGCAAGCCTATGGGTTTTCGCCTACGTTGCGCCAAAGTTTACTTTATAACTTTTTTATATAAAATCATGAACCTCACAATTGCTGTGTGGTTCGTGATTTTTGGGCTATCTTAACAGAGCTGATTCAATTGAACTATTAATATAATATTGAATCAAAGCTTTTGTTAAATATTGATTCAACCTTTTTTACATCTGATTCGCGCCATATGTCATCAGATCCTCTGACGCTGACATCTGGAAATACGGCGTGCCATCAGCTCTGAAGTGTACTCGCCTTATACCATCACATCTAAGAGTACTATCTATGTCAGTTTCTCCATGATAAGCTATCATCAGTTCGCCATCTTCGTTAGTAAAGAATGAGTTGTGACCTGGGCCGAAAACTCCTTTTACAGAATAGAAGTTAAGGACTGGTGTAATGCTCTTGGTCCAGGAGGAGATATCTAACAGATCGGCATCTTCATCAGCTGTCAGAAGACCAACTGCATAGGTATAAGAGTTGGCAGCACCGCCTGAATATGTAACATAGAGCTTTCCTCCATGGATAAAGCCATAAGGGCCTTCGTTGTTGATAGTTCCTGATACATTCTCCCAGCCAAGAAGAGGTCTTGTAAGGAGCACAGGTTCACTTGTAAGGATCCATGGCTTATCTTCATCAATGGATGCGATATAAAGCATGGAACCAGTATCATTCGGATGTCCGATGAACTGCCTGTATGACCAGATAAGATATGAACCTTTGCTTGTTTTAACATGGGTCATATCAAGGGTTATGGCGCCTTGTTGTCCTATTGGCTTTCCATCCATTTTGTACACCTTTACAGGATCTTCCCAGCTGTCAGCTTCTATGATACTTGCGCTTTTCTTTTTCTTCATCATATGACACTGTGGGCCCCACTCATGGCCGCTTACAGCAAAAAGAATATATAATTCGCCTCCGATCACATGGAATTCGGGTGCCCAGAAGGTCTGCTCGAAGCCTCTTTCAGGATCAAATGGAAGGATGAGATGCTCGGTGACACCTTCTGCAAAGAGGCCATGTACATCATCAGCTTCTCGCACATAGATACCTATGTCATGACGATTGTCGCTGGTTGATATGAAATACCATTTTCCTTCCCATGGGAAAATAACGGGATCGCCGTATCCCTTTGCAAGAGGGAAGTCAAACTTCTGCTGGTGTATACGTCCATCTGGGCCAAACTTTTTTTCTCTTGAAGATCCATCGCTGTATGAAATTAGTATACCTGACTTGTCGTCCTTGCAGGTTACACCGGTGCATACGATTGGATTCCAGTATTGCTCGGCTTTCTTTATTATTTCGGAATCTACTTCAAGGGTGTCTTTTTGCATAGAATCTGTTACAGGAACAAGCTCATCCTTTTCAAAGTGAATCAGATCTTTGGTTTTCCAAAGAACTTTTTGGTTTAAAGCATCCTTATCAACCTCGCCGTTTTCAAGGACTCTTTCTGCAGCAATACCGATCCATCCGTCTTCCATATTGAACATAAGCGGATTCTGAACACCCTTTGGAATGATGGTATTATCCTTGCTTATAGAACCTTTTGCAAAAAGAATTCCGTAGTTTCTGTTTAAAGGTGCAGCGCTTCCGTCATCAGAAATAACTTCGAAATGTACACTTCTTGCAAGCCCTTCCGGGTAATTGTTTTCATTAACTTCTCTTGTAAATACTTTGATTTTCATATTTTAACCTTTTATATCGTGGTTTTCTGTTACATCCCAATACTACCGAAATACAGGACCGCAGACTTACTATTTGTTGAGGAATTTTAGTCATTTTTTGCTATCTCTTATTATTAAGTCAGCAGTAATATCTTTTGATGAAGAGAGATGAGTGTAATGGATTTATCTCGGTAGATAAAAAAGGTAGAAGAGTGCTTAGATAAAGGCTCTTCTGCTTTTTTATTTATGTATGCCGGATGAATATTCTCAAAATTTATAGAATAGTGCCCATTTTTGGTGATTGAATTGTGTACTATTATTTTATGAGATATAATTATCAGAAAATTGGCACATTGCGCTTTTTTACAAGGATATGGGGGACTATGTATGAAATTGCTATTGAGGCTGAGTAAAGAGGCAGTAAGATACAGATTTTTATATGTGATCGCAATTTTTTCCACATTAATGCTCACGGTGATCAATCTTGCAGCGCCAAAGGCTCTGTCAGAAATGACAGGAATTGTAAGCAACGGCGTTGATGAAAACGGGATGAAGAGAATATGGATACTTACGGCCGTTCTTATTGGACTTTATCTTGGAAGAATCCTTTTCAGATTCCTTAGTAATTATCTTGCCCACAAAGCGGCATGGTACCTTGTGGGAGATCTCAGAACCCGTACTTATGATAAGCTTGAACGCATGCACATCGGATATTTCCATGATAAGCAGACTGGAGATCTGATGAGCCGTATAGTTAATGATACAAGGGATTTTGAACTTTTATATGCTCATATGATTCCGGAGACTATCACTAACATTGTGACTTTTATTGGCGTTCTCGTAATGCTTCTTACTATCAATGTGAAGCTTGCTCTTATTACATGTGCGCCGATTCCACTTATTTTTATATCCGGTATTATTTTTTCCAAACAAGTAAGACCCTTCTTCAGGGCATCACAGAAGAAAATGGGCGAACTTAACGGCAAGCTTCAGGATAACTTGTCTGGTCTTCAGGAGATACAGTCTTTTGGCAGAGAAGAATACGAGACGCAGCAGGTTGATGAGAAGAACTTCGAGCACGTAAAAGCTATGCTTAAGGCGCTTAAGATCAGTGCTATATTTCATCCTTGCGTTGAATTTATATCTTCTATAGGTACGATACTTGTTGTCGCTTTTGGAGGCTACCTAGCATGGAAAGAAAGTCTTAGAGTCGAGGACGTGGTTGCATTCCTTCTGTATCTTGGACTTTTCTATGCTCCTATCACAGGGCTTGCCAACCTTCTTGAGAATATGCAGCAGTCTATGGCAGGCGCTGAGCGAGTTATCACGATCCTTGATGCGCCTTGCGAGATCAAGGACAAGGAAGGGGCTCTTGCGTTAAAAGATGTAAAGGGTGAGATCAGGTTTGAGAATGTAAGTTTTTCGTATGAGACTGGTGGTAAGATTCTTGATGATATCTCTTTTGAATGCGAGCCTGGTAAGATGCTTGCTCTTGTAGGTCCTACCGGAGTTGGTAAGACTACTATGACCAAGCTTATATCAAGATTTTATGAACCTACCAATGGACACATATATATTGATGGTAATGATATTAATGATATTACTATAGAAAGTCTCAGGCAGAATATCTCGCCTGTTCTCCAGGACACATTCCTTTTTAATGGAACTATTGCTGAGAATATCGGCTATGCAGTTCCTGATGCAGACATGGATGAGATCATAGAAGCGGCTAAGGCTGCCAATATTCATAAGGATATCATGAATATGCCTGATGGCTATGATACGCT
>NZ_JAILQF010000014.1 GCF_024699075.1 Butyrivibrio sp. | reverse complement strand
TATCATAATGCTGGTGGCAAAATAGATATAGACTATGCCTTGGAGAAGCTTTTGAAAGAAGGACTTCGGATGCCGGGAGCAATGTGCGGACTGTGGGGAATATGCGGAGCGATAACATCTATAGGAGCAGCTCTTTCTATTATTGATGGTACAGGACCACTTTCTGAGGATGGCACATGGGGAGATCACAGGGCATTTATATCAAGCGCCATAGGAGAGCTTGGCAAGATAAATGGCCCAAGATGTTGTAAAAGAGATGCTATGATTGCGTTCAAACATGGAATAGAGTACGTAAGGCAGCACTTTGGTGTGCAGATTGAATATGAGAAGCAACACTGTGAGTTCTCATCGCAGAACCAGCAGTGTATCAAAGAAAGATGCCCGTTCTTTGGATAATGGAAAGCTTTTGGTTTCGGACGATTTAGAAATTATGGAACTTTGAATTCCAGCATAATGTGGTAGTTATTTGCTTCACAAGCGGTGCATAATCTGAATAAAAATACAACAATACAATATTAACTTCCCCCTATAACTCTATTAAAAATATGAGTTATGGGGGGAAGTTGTTGATTCAGCCGGATTCTTTTTGCCTAAAAATGAGAGATTAATAGAAAGCTTTGTGAAAAGGCATGTATAAATTCAGAGAGCACGGCTGCTGACAATGACGCTGTTACAGCGCGACAGAGGATATATCCCCATAAGCTACGAACAGTCATACAACATCGTTCCAGTCAGGCAGGGGGGTCCCATTCTTTACGGCTTCGCTGACCAGAGTGTAAAAGTGAATCTTTTTCTGAAGGTGGGCAAGTCCCGTCTGGAGTGCTGCCAGTGATTCCTGCGTCCTGACTTCCTGGGACTTCATCATCTCAAGTATCTTTTCAGAATTTACTGCCATATCCTTTTCATATGAAAAGAAAAGCCTTATATCGTCCAGAGGTAGAAGGGCTTTCTTAAAGCATTCTATGGCACTTAGACGGTCTATATGAGAATCATTGAAAAATCTGCGTGAATTTACATGTTCAACATTCTCAAGTAAACCGATTTTTTCATAGTATCTTATTGTCGAAGCAGGCAGATTAAACTGCTTTGACAGCTCAGTGATGGTATATGTCATGATTCCTCCAAAAATATTTAACTACAATAATACGATAAAACAACAGTATGATAAAAAGTGCTTGAGTTAAAGTTAACTTCAAGTTGTATGATTTATAATATAGAACAATTTCGATATATGCAAGTGGGGAAAGCATACATAAAAGATGGCAGAGCAGAAACAGTAACTAAAGCGTTTTATAAGTCAGTGCCGGTAATGGTAGGATATATAATTTTTTCATGAAAGGTGGTCAGATCATATGGTAGATGTTAAAGGCAGATGGGCTCTTATTACTGGTGCAAGTAGAGGAATAGGTTTTCTGGCAGCAATCTTTATGGCTCAGAGAGGATGTAATCTTATTCTTCAGGGAAGAACTTCGGAGCATCTTGAAAGTGTTGTGAACAAGGCAAAGGAACTTGGTGTTGAAGCTGTTCCCATGGCATGTGAATTATCGGATCTTTCAGCAGTCGATGGAATGCTTAAAAAGATTGATGAACTTGGAGTAGATGTTGATATTATTCTCAATAATGCAGGAATTCAGATCGCATACAGAACTGAGTATCTTGAAACTCCTGTGTCAGATTATGAAGAGAGCTTTAAGATAAACACCATTGCACCGATGATGATCGCATATCATTTCCTTCCCGGCATGAAAGCAAGGGATTTTGGCAGGATTGTAAATACTACTAGCGGAATAAGGCGCGAACCTCAGCAGGCCGGATACTCAGCGAGCAAGGCTGCCCTTGATAAAGTAACAATGGATCTTGCATCTGTATATGATGGCACTAATGTAATGATAAATCTTACTGATCCTGGATGGTGCAGGACAGATCTTGGCGGACCAAGCGCACCGAATGCACCTGAAAGTGCACTTCCCGGAGTAGTTGTTGGAGCATTTGTTGATGATAAGAAGTCTGGAAGATGCTTTGGAGCATCAAATTTCTACGGAATGACACTTGAGCAGTCTGTAGAACATGCAGAAAAAAACATTCCGGCTTATTTGGGATCGTTTGATACTATAAACTAAATCATTATTTCAAAGGAGGGAAAGATGAGACTTGGTACTTCATCACCACTTGTATATGACAGTGGAGAGCATTGGGCGAAATACCAGAAGGAGCAGGGATGCAGCGCGGTGGTATTTCCTGTCCAAAGTAACGAACCGGAAAAGAAGATAATAGAATATAAGGAAGCTGCTGACAGGGAAA
Organism: Butyrivibrio sp.; assembly: GCF_024699075.1. The sequence continues at coordinate 23,638 of NZ_JAILQF010000014.1, read as the reverse complement.
GACTCATGATAGCTGAGGTTGGCATCTGGAGAAATGCCCTGTCAAAAGATCCTGATGAGAGAAAAAAGAATAGGGATTACTGTGTGGAACAGTTGCGTCTTGCCGACTATGTGGGAGCAAGATGCTGCGTAAATGTGGCAGGAACGTTAGGAGATATATGGGATGGGGCTTACAAGGAGAACTTTTCAAAGGAGCTCCGTGATGAGACCATTAGCATGGCCCGCGAGATAATTGACAGGGCTGATGTGAAAAATACATATTTCACCCTTGAACCTATGCCCTGGATGATTCCCACAAGTCCTAAGGATTATGCTAAGCTTGTTGAAGAAATCGATAGAGACAGGTTCGCAGTTCATATGGACGTCATCAACATGATAAACTCCATAGACAGGTACTTTAATGCAGAGGAGTTTGTGGATGAATGTGCTGAAATTCTTGGCAGTAAGATACGCAGCTGCCATATCAAGGATGTTCACCTTGCAGAAAAATATACTGTCAGGCTGGAAGAATGTGCACCAGGTTGCGGTGAATTTCCGCTTAGGTACTATGTAACCAAGATGAATGAAATCGATCCTGAGATGCCTGTAATACTGGAACACTTAAGTACTGATGAGGACTACCTTAAATACCTCGGATACCTGAAGGAGAAGTTAAATGGACTATACCAGACTATCTGATGCAAATGTAATAACACAAAAGTACATGGACCGCCTGCTCATCGAAGCAAGGTATATAGACTCGGTTGTTGCTGACACAAGTATTGATTTTTTAGGTGATACTTTTTCAATGCCAGTCATGACTCCGGCCTTTTCACATCTTGGAAATTACGAAGGCAGGGAACATAACGGACTTGAGGAATACTCCATGGCTGCCAAAGAGTGCAATATACTGAACTTCTGCGGAATGATGGAAAACGACCAGTTTAAAAGAATCGTCGATACCGGTGCAAAAACAATAAGAATCGTAAAGCCTTACGCTGACAACAGTAAGGTAAAAGACCAGATGCAGTACGCAGAGTCAGTAGGAGCCTTTGGTGTGGGCATGGATATCGACCACATCTTTGGCGATAATGGCTATGATGTAGTTGTGGGTGAAGATATGTCATACCAGACAGCGGACATGCTAAGAGGCTATGTAGAAATGGTCAAAATTCCTTTTGTGGTAAAGGGAGTTTTAAGCGCCTCGGACGCGGTTAAGTGCGCTGATATCGGTGCAAAGGCCATCATAGTCAGCCATCACCATGGCAGGATTCCTTATGCAGCTCCGCCTATGATGGTTTTGCCGGAAATCAAGAAAGCCCTTGATGGACGTGGTGTAAAGATTATTGTTGACTGCGGAATTGCTTCCGGCGCAGATGTTTTTAAAGCATTGGCTCTTGGAGCAGATGCAGCGGCTGTAGGACGTTCCATGCTTCCTCCTCTTGAAACAGGAGGGGTAAACGGAACTCGTGACTTTATAAACCATGTAGGAGATGAGCTGAGATATTTGATGAGTTGTACCGGATTTGCAAAGGTAGCTGATATCGATGACTCAGTAATTCACTGCTTATAATATATGTAGAACTGTAATAAGCTGGTAATATTAGTGGTTATATCTGAATATGACAGAGACAAGTTATTGGGGGTTATAGCATCACATAACACAAATTCAAGAGGATTTCTGAGGATGATTCTTCAGAAATCCTCTTTTTTTCAGTGTTCGGATATAGTATCATCAAAGAAATAACTCATCGAAGCCTGACCCGGCCCTAAGGGCATACCGTAACATAACAATCAATAAGAGACTGACAGGCAGTAGTGATAAACAAGGAGGCAGATCTTATTCAATACCAGGTGTATATGATGATTCAGTATTCGAAAACAGAATTAAACAATTATTTGATTTTGAGTTTAGACGGTGGGATATAGAATCAATTACAAAAAATAGTATCTGTACGATCGAGAATACCAGAACATTAATTGAAAAAGCTCCATCAATAATCAAAGAAGTATTTATTGATGATTTTAGTGACTTGATTTATATACAGGATAATTATGACAAAAAAGATCTATCTAATGCGACACTCCATTCCTGAAAAGATAAATATCGAAACATCACAGATTCCGCTTTCAAAAGAGGGCATAGCTCTTGCCAAGTCTAAGAAAGAAGTTATGAAAAGCATTGATCATTGTTTCTCATCTTCATATAAAAGAGCTATAGATACCGCTAAGCTTATAGCAGACAAGGTTGTTATAAAGGATGAATTACATGAGAGGATCATTGGCGAGGCGTTCGAAGATTTCTGGCTAAAGCAGTATTTAGACCATGATTATCAAAATCCTAATGGTGAATCATTAAATGATGTTAAGAAAAGAATGAAAATTGCGATTGATTCAATTCTTAGAAAAATGCAAGATGGAGAATCCGCTATAATTGTTTCCCACGCGACAGCAATTTGCTCGTATTTATTGAATTATTGTGATATTACAGTAACAAATCCTTCTGACAAATCCAGAAAAATAACATATAAAGATGAAACTGTAATGGATGGAATATTTGCACCAACAAATTACTTTGAGATTGATTTTATAAATGATTCTATAGATTCAATATGTTTTCATTCATAGCAGTAACTTGATTTTAGGGCATTGAACCATAATATTCCAGTTGAACTAAGTCGCTGCGCCACAGCCTTGGCAGGCCGTCGCGCAGCGACTTAGTTCTAATGGGTATTTATTGGTGGAGGATAATTCGGATAAGTATGCTCAGGTAAGAATGATAGCGAAGATAAAAGATATTTATGAGAGTCATATTGATCCGGCTACAGGAAAAGTGTATGGGAGAGAGCTGGTAGCTGCTGATAGGGTAAAAGATTACCTTAAGTATTCTGATCGTGCAGGCAATGAAATGATTGATGATGCGGTACAACTTGCACAAGTAAGATATTTTCAAAAATAAAATCACATTCAAAATCTTGTATCTGAATAAAACACAGATAGAGGGTTTGTGCAACATCATTATAATAAACCTGTCCGTAATTCATGCCGTTTACCTTTACTTACACTGCAACTCCAACTCATCAATATACTCGTTTAACTTCTTTGTATCGGAAACCCTGAAGTAACTCTTCTCCGGTTCCTCTTTGCCATCTACTAAATAGTAAACTATTATGAAGCCGTGATCTTCAGTTTTTCCGGAAATTTCTTCTTCATCCGCAAAATTCTCATTAGCTACCGGCTGAAGTGAAACAATAGTGTCTTTCAGCTTATCATATTCTTCTCTTCCGAAGTCTCCTTGCTTCTGTTCGCCGTTTTCTGCAACAGTCAGACGAAACAGCTCCGAGTTTCTATAAAAGATCGCCGTACAAATCTTTTTAACCGTGGTCACATCTCCTAGCGAAAACCCGTACTGAACATCAATCCTGACAGCATTCTCCATAATCGTGTTAACTGCCTCTTTCTCCTGCGCTGTTCTCGTATCTCCGCATGCAACAAGCGACAGCATGAGCACAAGCACACCGATAATACCAACAAACTTTTTCATTTTTCCTTTAAACACTTCTTTTCTCCCTTTCAGTTGAACGAGGGTCACATTTGTGACTATCGTGTTTGTATCACATCTTGTATCTGAATAAAACACAGATACTAAATATTGTCTTTACTCTGTGGACCGCAGCCCAGTATGCTTTTAAATACTTTGATGACACTGATACCACAGCCGTTCAAGATCTCATTAGACAAACTCTTGCTCTCAAAAAATAATGTCACACTAATTAAATGGGAAAGTTACTTATCTAACCTTCCCATTTTTCCTTCCAAAATGAAGAATTTATCGAAACTTTTGTCAATATCCAGACAAGTTACTCCTCCCATCTGTTCAGTTATTCTGGATAATAGTTCATAAAACTACCATTCCACTTTTAAATCTCTTTTGTACTTATAATATGTATTTCTGCTAAGACCAGTAAGTTTGATACATTCTATATCCGACAGCGTTCCATTAAATGATTTGCTGTGCTTTAGGATAATCTCTTTTGCTGGAGCAGCTTTCTTAATAGTAAGTTTGTTACCTTTCCGTTGTCCAATCTGTTTGCCATTGAGCTTCGCTGTTTGAATTCCCTCTTTGGTACGCTGATGAAGATCTTGGACTTCTTTTTCTGCTTGGTCAAATGCTATACGAATCTGCCTTTCAGCAAGTTTCCGGAAACAGTTGTTAAGACCTTTAAAGATTTCATCTTCATCAGTCCCCTGAAGTTCAATCTTGTCCTTCATGTTTTCCGCATAAACAGCAGTGTCGATGTAATGCTCTTTTAGAAAAACAAGCTGTATACCTTTTTCGTACAGTTCAAAGTAAGTTTGTACGCCTTCATCAGCTGATCTGCTCATTCTGGACACGGAATCAAAAACAATAGTATCTCCAGACTTCACTTTTTTATGAAGCTTATTCCATTCCGGGCGATCCATCTTTGTGCCGGTAAAAGCCTCCTGCAGAATAACTGCATTTTCGTACTCTTTTTTTATATTTCTGATTTGGCGCTCTATCGATTGCTGAGGGCGACTGATTCTTGCATAACCATAAATCATTCGCTTTTCTCTCCCTTTGACCTATCAAAAGTATACAGTTCACTATGTTCTTTGCAGAGATATGATAGAAATCTATTATCCATACCTGCGTTATAGCAGTTCCAATTTTTAGCTAACGTATCATGTGCCACTATTACTTCAGAAAAATAGTCTTTTACCATCCCATATGCTATCTCTTTCAGATCCACTTCATATTTATTTGTAAATATGGATATAATACTGTCCATGTTTACTTCATAGAAAATGAATTTATCATAATTCTTTAATTCTTCCGAATAAGCACCCTTTTGCTTAATCATAACATCCCATAGGATACCTTCTAATTCTTCAACGATATTCCTGCTTTGGCCGACGTTTAAAGAAACAGTTTTCTTACCCTTCCTTACTCCTAAAAGAATCCAAACTCTTCCACCAAATGCGGAAGCTCTAATTACTGTATTATTAGAATAGTTACGGATTGCCAGTCTCTTCTCTTTGTATATGTCTGGTAGTAAAGACTCCCTTGTACTTCCCTTGCTTGATATGATTGATTGATCATATTTAGGAATATCTTTATTACTAATATCAAAAATTTTATAATCAGAAACTATAAACTCTTCGATATATGTCTTCTCAGTCCCAGAAGTATCTTTAAATCTTGATTCACTTTGGATTTTCATTTGATTTATATACCCCTTTTAACGTTTGTTAGTTTTGCTACTTAAATTATATATCGTTTTGGGATCTGTGTGTAATAAATTTGGTACATAATTTATATACATCAGATTTGATACTGTAATATTTGATTTTTGTCTTTGATCAGTTTTTTGATAATATATCAAAAACTGATAAGTGGGGAACAAAAATGGAGTATACAAATCTTAGAAAATTTCTGCAAAGCGATGGTTACATAAGGATTGCTCCAGAAGTTTTTATGAGGATAACGCCAACAAGGCGGGCAAGTGAAAAGCATTACAGACGTCTTGAAGAGTTTGAATAGTTAGGGTGTTAAAATTAACTGAAAAGCAGTATGACAGTATATATCTTCTTTCAGGAGAATTAGACTATCAGGAACAAACAGTCGGCAGAAACGGCCATATAATGCTATAATTGGGACATGTGAATCATATCTTGTATCAGAGTAAAGAAAATATTTAGTGTCTGTGTTTTATTCAGATACAAGATGTGATACAAATACGATAGTCACAAATGTGACCCTCGTTCAACTATAAGTAGTTAATAGTAAATCTCTATACATAGGAGGATTTTAAAATGTTTTTTGGACTTATTTTACCACTTATCACTGATATCTGGTTCTTTTGTATAATGACTGAAGATGTAGGCATTGATGCCAAGATAATGTTTGGAATATTTATAATGCCTATAATATCGAGAGCGATAAATTTACTTGTGTCTTTGTCATTCTTTGCCATGTCAACAGCCCTTATTTTTTATACTTGTTCAGGTTAAAGCCTTCCCTGCGTGCCATTTCAAGAAGCTGCTCATTGGAAGCATCCTCAGCATCGCACATATCAAGAAATCCAAGTCCGCCGGAAAAAGATGCACTTTGAATTCCATATTCATCAACTAAATCCCTGCGGAGTCTGTCGAAGTCGTAATAATCATTGTCATTACTTCGAAAAAATAGTCCCATAATCACCCCGTATCATTATGTAGAATAATCTGTTGAATACTTATCCTTTAGCAAATATCATTTCACCAATTGTTTTTCTATCCGTATAATAGTTCCCTGAAAGGCTTCCTTCACCGGATAATACCAATCTCGCAGTGCCAAAGTGAATTTCACTTCTATCTCGAAAACCAGCCTTTGGCTCATTAACATATGTATACACAAGTTCTTGTACACCCAAAATTGTCTCTACCATGGCAGCCACTGTTCTGCTTGTACTCTCATCTGTAGTCAATATCACATCTATTGAAAGATATGTCTGCCTTATTTCCAACGTTGCTGCTCTCTCAGTATTATCATAATTGGATATAATCTTTCCTTTATATATTCCTTTAAAGGACTTATCCCTTACAAAAGGATCCCATTGCCATCCCCATCTTTCATACAGCATTATAAGTATTGCCGCAACGCCTATTGCTTCGCCAATGTATCCAAAAACATCGTATGCCGATACCCCTTTAATTAAATCATTCCAAGAAACAATGCATCTTAGAATAAAAATCAAAATTGAAATCCACATAGCCTTTTTAATAAGGCTGTCTACTCTTTTCTTCACGATTATCAGCTCCTCCTAAATGTCATACTGATAAAATCCATGTAAATCATCGATAAATTTCGAATAATTTCCAACATCTATCGATGTTGGGCATAGCTTTTTTATCCCATTAGCCTCCTTATAAATATACAAATATGATTTATTCTGATAAAGATAATCTACTACATCATCAAATATGTACCTATAAATCCCATACTTGGTAAACAAATCATCTGGAACATTCCAAAGCAAAGATTCTAATCCAAAGGAAGATACTTTTCCAGCAGAGCCATAATGCAAATCTTCCATCATATATCTCATCTTCTTAATAATCCGCACCATCTTTTTGTAGTAGTGATCTGTATTAATGTTCTTCTTTCTTCCATTTATTATATGCTGCTTCGGAAAATTGTTTATAACCTGTCCATCGTCAGAAATAATAGTTATGCCTTCCGAATACGAATTATAGTTATCATTATCCGAATCATAAAAATAACGAATAGATATTGCAGGAACCACATCTGCCTGTTTTCTATATGAGTTTCCATCAACCTTAATGCTTTTATTATGCCTATGGACATTCCATGACGAGAAACATTCATTAAGAGCTCTTTGCACAGTATCTTTGAATCTCATGGCATCTGATTTATGTTCGAACCCTCCGACATATGGTGAAAATTGTTTTCCAAAAGCATATTCAAACATATCATGTCTCACTACCGCTATATCAACATCACTTTCACCACGGACACATGTATTATTTGCATAAGACCCCTGAACAAATATCTCGATATCTTCTGTAGAGTAGTGCTTCTTCATTCTTACTGAGTATGCATGCGAGCCCTCTGTAATAATCCCTACTTCATCTCCAGTCGTCGAATAATACCCTAATGGCTTAAGTGCATCCCTTATTGCCTTTATTGCATGCAAACACTTATCATTTTCTGTATCACTTAATGGCTGTGCCATTTGCTTAAGCTTTTCTTCTGTAAATTTCATTTTGTCAGTATCCTAATATGTCATTATAATCTAACCAGCAAGACCTTTTGCTACGTCCAGCAGTTTAGTGATTTCACTTATCATAGTGTCTTTATCTAATTTTGATCCCCAACTGATTCTAATGGCCTCTGAGAGCCTATCTTCGTCCAATCCCATAGCCTTTAAAACATAGCTTGGACTATAATCATGAGAAGTGCATGCAGAACCATTAGAAATTCCACAATATTGCTTTGATGAAAGCATAAGTGCCTCTGATTCAACTCCTGCAAAGCTAACATTGATAGTATTTGGCATACAATAGTCCTGCGATCCATTTACGTTATAATCAAGACCTGATTGCTCTATTAGGTCAATGACTGCATTCTTAATAGCAGTCAAAGAAGCATAGTTTTCCTTATACTCTGCTTCTGCTATTTCACATGCTTTCCCAAGACCAGCTACTAATGCAATTGGAGTGGTTCCGGGTCTTATCCCGCGCTCCTGCTGTCCGCCATACATTATTGCCTTTACCGGCGGAAGCTTATATCTTTTCTTTCTTAATACAAGTGCGCCAATCCCTTGCGGTCCCGAAAACTTATGCGCACTTAATGAAAGCATATTATATTTTAATTCCTTCAGTTCCGGCACAAGTTTTCCGCACGTCTGCGTTGCATCAACATGGAATAAAATCCCTTTTTCAGCAAGAATTTCTCCCAATTCTTTTACCGGTTGAATTACGCCAGTTTCATTATTTGCATGCATCAGGCTGACGAGCAACGTGTCGTCCCTTAGTTTTTTAGTTATTTCGTTAATATCTACTCTTCCATCTTCATTTGGGTTAATAATGTCAACTTCAAACCCCTGTTCTTTCAAGCTATTAACAGTTGAAAGAACAGCTTTATGTTCTATGGCTGAAGTAATAACGTGCTTTTTCCCAGTCGACTCAGCATATTCTTTTAACCCCAGAATTGCTATATTATTGCTTTCCGTAGATCCGCTTGTAAAAAATACCTCTCCCTTGTCGACATTAAGCAATCTTGCCACCCGTTCTCGAGCTTCCTCTACAACTTTTCTAGCATTTTCTCCATAATCATGAGTTCTGCTGTCAGCATTCCCATATGCATTCTTGTAGACATCAATCATTTCATTCAAAACGCGTTCATCAATAGGTGCCGATGCATTATAATCCAAATAAATACCCATTATGACTCCTTTGTAGCCAGTAAAATCAAATCGTCCAATTCCTTTATAAAATTAGTTCCTGATAAATAAGCGATACCACGCTCCAAATGAAGTTTAAAATACTTCGCCAATGTCGCATCATCTGTTGGTAATTTCATTTCTTGACACCATGCTATCATTAAAGCATCGTAGATATCACTATATTCTCCAGCAAATGTAAACCATGACATTTCGACGTTGCTATCCGAGTTTATTGCCACGTCTGTCGGAATAGTTCCTTCCCGCAAAGAATAACACAGCGCCCATCGACAAAGAATATTCCAATTTTTTATTCCAGTCTTTCCTTTCAGCCTTCCAAGACGATCTTTAGCCTGGCTTGACAGTTTTATCTGTTTAACAATCATATAACCTCACCACTTAAAATATCCCTTCACAATCGTTGTCTTTTTCTCAACATCATCATATTTAAGAGTAAATTCATCGCCGATTTTATTTTCCATAAGGCCATAATACTTCTCATCAATTTCTGAATCCGTTGACAAAATTATTGTCTGATCACTTGCCTTTGGAAAATATTTTTTTACCAAAGCAGCTCTATGAGCAGAATCCAAACGAGAAAGCGGTGTGTCAATAATTACAGGAAGCTTTTTCTTTGAATTAATCGCCAATGCCCATAACAATGATATTACCATCAACTGCTTTTCGCCAGCTGAAAGCCCTTTCTTCTCAACTTCATCACCATCAGCATTTAAATAATGCAAATCCAAAGTTGTACTATCCATCACAACTCGATCAATCAGCGTCTTCTTGTTCTCCAGCTTCTTATAACACTCGGTCATCGTAACTGCTAGTTTGTCTGTCTTTCTAGCCTGAAGGCGGGTCCTATATTCACCTAATATTTCTATAGCCATATGCGCATATTTCGCAGTTCTTTCCTCCTCATCAACGCTCTCTAATGATGACAGAATCGATTCTGCTTTTTTGCTATAGCTAGACTCTAAAGCTAAATACGTTCCATTAATATTTGTTCTCTTAGCCCGAAGATCCTCTACTTCCACCTCTTCATTAACAATTTCTTTTTCAAGCTTTTTTATATCCTTGAAAAGTTTTCCCAAAATTTTTTCATCAATCTCTACAGACAAGTAACTATCAATTTCATCAATCTTCCTTTGGTTTTTATCACGCATGGATTTTATAGAAACAGCTTTATTTATCGCTGCATCTATTGCTTCTGTCTCTAACGTAGAAAGCTTTGCAAGCGTTAAGTCTGACAGATTATATACTTCCTGTACTCGATTTTTTTCACCCTGCGTTTCAACATATTTCAAGAAAACCTTTACTGACTTATCAACCTCATTATCTGAAGCAAAGCTGTCATAATAAGTATGTATTTTTTCGACAGCAAGCGCATTCATCTTTTGATCTTGTTCTTTTGCTCCTGCTTTCATGATATTTTCTAATAATGGGCGAACAAGTGCTAACGGCAATTCTCCAGCTGTCATTTCAAGCAACTGATTTTGCGCAGATAGAATATTGGCATTTATCTCACTTCTCTGGCTTAATAGTTCCTCTCTCTGTTCAACTATGTCTCCACCATGATTTTTGTACTCACTGTTTTTCTTTTCAAGTTTTTCACGCAGAGCACTTAGCTTTTCTTCATGTTTAACTATTAACGCATCAAGATCCTCCAATTTTTTCTGAGCTGCATCCTTTTCGTCTCTTAACTCATTTAATTCCTTGAAATTCTGATTTTCACTTATACACTTACTTGCTTTAGTGATTATTCTACCCAAATCCGACTGAAGAACATCAAGCACCGATATGCCAAGCATGGCTTTAATTGATTCCTTCATCTGCTCATTGGTATCTTCTACAGCCAGCTCCGCAATTTTCTCACCATCAAAAAAGAAAAATTTGGACAACTCATTAGGCAAAATATTCTCGATAAACATTCCCCAATTCTCTGTGAGGAATGCATTATACTCACCGTTCTTATTTACAGTAATATTCTCGCGAACCCTTAATCCATTTGCATCCCATTCTCTTCGTACCTGGTATACCTCATCGCCCTTTTTGTCCATTTCAAACTCTATTTCAACATAGGTCTCTTTGGTTCCATCAGCCACATTTACAAAAGATTTCAGATATTGTCCATATGTCGAATATTTTCTGTCTTCGGTGTAAGCAAACGAATTAGCGCCATATAGTGCTAATAAAACAGCCTCCAAAAGAGTAGTCTTCCCTCGTCCATTCATTCCACCAATGAGGACAACCGGCTTATTGCCTGTAAATTCCATTGTATTGGTCGATGCATATACTCCAAAGTTATGCATGGTTAACCTTTTAATTATCATTCTTCATCATCCTCATCTTCCAAGTAATCATATTTTCCGTCCAGAACTTTTTCATTGTATTTACCGCCAAGATCCTTTTTCCTAATTGTTTGATCCAGGTAGTATTTAGTCGCATCTTCCTCATTTTTATAAAATGTGTGATGTATGCACCCTTCTAACTCAGCCAATACGCCTTTTCGTTTGTTTAAGTTATTAGATCGCTTCTCTGTATCAAGCAAGCTATATACCATTTCAAACGCCAACTCTTCCTCAGGATACTTTTCCGCAACTACGCCTTTTAAAATGTCCCATTCTTCCTTTCCAAAGGATTCGTTTACAATCCAATCCGGATCATCAAATGGCTTTCCCATTACATTTTCATAAATGGTAGGAAGCGTATCATCAAACTCATGCTTGTCATAAACCCATATTCTTCGAATATTACGCAGCTCCTCCAAGGTAATTAGTTCTAGATTTTCAAACTCCTCTGGGCCATTCTCATTGATATCTTTTTGTATCTCAAGTAGTTCCTCGAGCCATTGTTCTCTTATTTCTTTCTTATAAGGTCCATGATGTAATTGTTTATAGCTCCCCTGCAGATTCCCTGACATTTTACGAAAGCTTCTTCGATCTCTATCATGCTCCTCATCGCCAAATCGGTTTCTGAACTCTAACAACGGTGTCATCCATGCTTTTTCTTCATCATTTGCAATCATGGCTTCCATCGATTTGTCTTTTTCAACCATAGTACATACCCAGCATCCGAATCTGCTCTTTCCGCAGCTAGGCAAGCCTTTTTCAACCATTAGAGGGCATTCACCATCCGCCGTTGCCCCTCTATACAAAGTAAGCAGTTCTTTATTAGAATATCCCCAAGGGTTTTTATACTGCATGAGGAATACCCATACATCGTCATCAGACCATTCTGCCAAAGGTGAAAACACTAACTCATTAGCCAAAGTAGGATTTGGGCTAAGCAATTCCCTAACTCTCTTTTTTTCGTAATAAGCCATAGTCTTTGCTCTATTAGCGCTCTCTGCCTTTCTGGTGCCAAGAACAAGTATTATTTCTCCATGTTCAGCAATTTTGTTTTTTACAAAATTATTAACCGGTTGTATTTTTAACCTATCTGTGCACCAACGCAGCTTTTTCCTAGGAAATGGATATCCCCTGCCGATGAAATTCACCCAAAAAGTATTATCCCATTCTGGGGTCAATCTATGTGTCACGAATGGAAGCCCTTCTTTTTGGGCTGATTCATCCATGATCTTTAAAGACTTCGTAACCCAGCTCTCTATCACTGGTGACTCCACTAATGTATCTGTGTTTATAATATGCACTGGTTTTTTTAACTGTTTTTTATCCAATTCACGTAATGAAAACCATACCAACTGAAGAGTTGCAGTACTATCCTTTCCTCCAGAATATCCAATAACCCATGGTATATCATCTGCCAAGTACAGATTCCTTACTGTTTCCATCAATCCATCTACAACCTCTTTGGTTATAGTTATGCCTCTACTATTAACTTCAGTGCTTGAAAGTTGCTCACTCATGTCTCATGCTCCTAAATATTTATGCTTTCTTGAAATAATCGCTCTTTTTCCTGCTCCTCTTCAGTAAGGTTCAATCCAATTTCCTTCTTAATCTGGATCGCAGCAAGAGAAATAGCTTTATTACTTGTAATTATCTTTCCATCTACACGTATTATTCTAAGCTTCCACTGAGGAGCGCTTCTTCGCCAGTCTACATCCCTAAGCTTACACAAGAATTCTTCCATGCTTATTTCCGGATTGCTGATGAAAACATTACCTATTACTCCCAACGCCTGTATAACAACACCCTGTGTGATGATATAATTCTCTCTCAGATCTACTTTAGATATTTCGTGCTTATTAAGCTCTTCCCATTGTGTGATATTATTTGCAACCAGACTCCAATATCTTTTCAGTATACCTTCTGTATCTGTCGTTATTTTGACCCCACTAAGAATACGCTTATTAGCTGTGTAGAAAGTATTTAATGTAAATAGTTTTGAAGAATATTTTCCTAGAATATCCTTTTCTTTGTCTGTATATTCATCAAGAAACTTTACATAACTAACCACATTCCTGTTGATAACTGCTAATTCATCTCTTGAATCATATAATTCCGAAATGGAATTAGACGTTTTGACGGCATGCTTATTCAAGTCAGTAAAAATCTGCTGACTTCTTGCCAAGCCCTGATCCTCATAAAAAACGACAGATATAGTTTCATCTGCCAATGAGTCGTCCTCTTCAAGTGCATCAAGAATTGCTGCCTTCCTGTGCTGTCCATCATTAATTAAAAAACGTGCATCCATAGATACTTCCAAGATGCCCGTGCCCTTTCCATCCTTACTTTCATGGAACTCAAATTGACCATCAATTGAAGCCGCCAATGCAGAGAACACATAAGAATCCCTATTTTCAGTAATGTATTTACTTATTATCGGTATTCTTGATTCATTTAGCTTTCTCTGAGCTCTATACTCAGGGAGAACATATTCTTCCTCGTTTGGAAATAGTCTCGACAACATTTTCAAGGGAACCATCGCGATAAAATAATCACGCCCCGCCTGCCTACCTCGAACTACAGGAAATTTATAAGCAAAATCCATATTTCCTCCAACAAAAATGCTATACTTAAGTAGTATACTTAAGTATAGCACCCTGTACATACAAAGTCAATTTTGCTTCATTTCATTATAGAGTTCCCAAAACGGCTTATCTTTAAGATAAACAGGCTTGTTTACACCTATTTTTATGATACTATGATGTATTTTCAATCCTTTAATTCTGTTGAACAATGTCACGCTTTCGGCACTCTTAGCTTCTGTCTTGAAAACAAAATCCACATCACTTGTTTTAAGATCTGATACATTATGAACTATCCAAGTCAGTATATACTTTGAATAATCATCCTCTCCACTTCCAAAGTGTTTTAAAAACTGCGTAGATAGAATAGTTCCAACGCCAAACTCTCTACCCTCCTTAAGAATCTTCTTCAAAGAAGGGAATCCTTCGCTCATGAAATTATCAGCCTCATCTACAAGTATCATCTTGGTCAATTGCCTAAATTGTCCGTCCATTTTGCTGGATCCAGCTGCCTGCATTTGTGAATAGAACAAATCAAGTGTAATCGCAACAATCAAGCTTTGAATATCTGGATCATATCCAGACAAATCAATAACAACAACTCCTTTCAGCAGTTCGAAAAGCGATTTAGTCTCGCTTGGATTAGATTCGAATATTTGGAACATATTTAGCTTATCAAGAGCTGCCGCCAATGAATCACCCTTCTTTATTTCATCATCATTTACATACCTTTGATAAACTTGATCAAACGTTGGCGCTTCATTGTCCCAGGTTGAAGGATTTCCTGGATTAATGCCACACATGGAATATGTGTCCATTATGCACTGCAGCAAAGTTGCCTGCTGCTTAGGTCCAAGATTATAAACTTTTGATAGTGTATCTTTAAACGCATTAGCTGTATGTGTAGGTAACAAAGGCTTGAAAACCGATGATTTGGTCAGAGCTAATGGATTAAACGGCAGATGATATGGTTTATATATAGTAGCCTTTGTAGCATCTACAAAATCCTGCTTACTCTCGTTATAATCTCCCTTATAATCAAAGATCAGTATGCCTATTTCTTCACCAGCTATATTATCTGCCTGATTTCTATACAGCTGTGCAATCAAAGATTTGGTAAATTGAGTTTTTCCAGTACCCATTGTTCCTATAATACCGGTATTTGTATGGAAAAGCTGGGCAGTATCATTAGGTCTCCAAATAATTTGTGAGCCATTCTGCTCATCAGTTCCAAAAAGAATCTTCATTCCTGGATCTGTACCGACTTCTGCCTCGCTTTCAGGAGCAGTACTATTTTCCGGTATTATATCTGCTTCTCCCGTGTTACCCGGATTATCATTACCTTGCTCCTGACTTACTTCGTTTTCCTCTTGTACCGTTTCTCCTGATTCATTATCACTCAACTCTGAAATATGTAACTTCGAAGTATCTCCAGTTAACTCATTCAAACTTTGATTTGAAAGAATCAGTAATTCACTATCATTTCTCTGAATGATATCCTGCTGAATTTCATCTACGCTTTTAAGAATAAGCCCAAATTCGTCTTTTTCCGGCACTTCAATAAAGTTTATTATGTCTTCTTTGAAAGAAGTTCTTCTTGAAACAACTCCCGTTCTAAAGGACAACACTGCTCCTTTTCCCAATAGTTCCTGGATGTCATTTGAAAGAATATACTCTTCATTCAGGAGTGCCTCTCTGAATGTATCTAAAACCACATCCCAATTCTGAGAATCATCCACATGATAAACTCTCATTTTTTTACAGCTTGTAATGATCATCTGCATCAAGAAATTGCGATTGACTTTCTTTAATAATTCATCGTCAAACTCACCGCAAAAAGCCTCGTTTAATCCATTTGCAGTAGCAGATGCTTGTACAAATGCTTTTTTAATTACATCATTGCCATTAATACCCGTTTTAACCTCTGTAGGATACAGATAAACCTTTGGCTTTTCTGCTGAACTATCGATACCAACGAATAGAATATCATCGGATGTTGGACCTTTTTCAAATCCAAGATTTTTAGCCGAAAGCACACCATCCCCTTGTGATAGACCAGCTCCGCCTGATACTCTTAGCATTTCCTCCAGCGATATCGGCACCCAAATGATATCCTTGTGGTGCAAAAAAGCAAGCATAAACTTAATTGCAGCTACTATACTTATCTTTTCTCTGCTAAAGTTGCTGTCCTTGGTAGCACGCTTTGAAGAAACCAACCTAAGAAGCCAGTCGCCATTTATTGCATTAAATAAATTGATAATTCCATGCACATCTTCTGTTGATGAATCAACTCCGCGAGTCTTCAAATAATCTTGAATGACCAGCGCATACTGCTTGGATTTATGAGTGACAGTAATAGCATCGTATCCGCTGCTTGTAGTGTATTGATCACTGTAATGAATAATCAAAAGATCACTATGTGCTTCTTTTTCACTGAAGAAGTCCAAATCAACTTTCGGATCCACAAATACAACCCAGTTGGATGCATCATATATTTCATCCATTTTATTCTCCGCTTTCTCATCAATCTGAGTTGAAATGCTGAGATCTTTATAATATGGATTTCCAGATGCCTCTACCTGTATTAGGGAATTATATAAGTTTGCAACCGAAACCAGTTTATTGTCAGGCGCATATTTTGCACCATATCCCGTTCTATATTTCGAAGAATATTTACTCGACGGAACTCCAGAAAGAATTCCACCAAGAGAAATGCCAGTTTCTATTTCTGACATCGAAGCCTGCTCTGAGGTTATTTCAGATTCCATTTCATAGAAAGAGAGATGCGCATACTTATACTCTTTCCCTGAATCTTCATGGAAATAGCATTCAACATTCTTTGAAAAGATTCCTTCAAGTGTATTCATGGAAACACCAGAAGCTATCTCAAGTTTTTGTTCATTCAAGTACTGTTTCAATAATCCATATTCTCTAATATTAGAAAAAGCATTATCTATTTTTTTATCAGAGTATATATGTATCTCAAACTTTATGAGCTGATCAACATCCGGATTCTTATTGATAGAGTGAATAAAATACTGCGCTATCCCTGTGAAAACCTCACTGCAATCTCCCATGTTAATCAGGTTGATTTTCAGAGTCTTATTATTGATATCATCAAAAATGTATCTAAAGTGCATAAGAAACTCTGTTATCTTTTCTTCTATTAAACGAGGGACAAATCTCCAACTTCCCCTATATTTTTTGTTTTCGACCGGAGCATAATATTTCCACTCCAAAGAATTGACCTGATCCGATACTTTATATATACTCTTTTTTCTCTTTATATATGGCAATAAATTCAGAGAATTAAGCCTATCTATCACAACATCTGTTGCTTCATTCATCCCTTTCTCTTGCGTCAATGCTATCTGATAAGCAACATTTATAGGATGAAACGGTGTTAATATTATCTCATCTGGCTTATTACCTATAGCGATAGTCCCTATATACAGTGCATTTACTTGTTCACTTGTTAGTGTAGAGCCTTCGCTAAGTGATGCATATAATGCAATAAATGCATCAATATACTTTTGAGCTTTTTCCAATAATTCTCCTTTATAATAAGCTAACGTAGGTATAGTCTTTTCATGACTTAACGCTGCTAAATATTCGTCATATGCCGCAATCAACGCACTATCTTGAAAAATATCGTCAGCTTCTACTTTTACTGCCTCTACATCATAAAAGCGCTTTACTTTTCCAACAGCAATTTGTTCATCAATCATCTGCTGCTCAACGCGAAGTTCTCTTAAAAGATTCGCTTTTGCAAAGTATTCCTGTGTATCGCTGTATATCTTATCATCAGAAAACTCGAAACTACATTTCGAAGAATATTTTTCCTTAAGAATAGTTCTTCCAGTAATTTCCTTACTCTTGCTCTCGTCAGGGAACATTATGAACGGAACATCTATACCGGCAAAATCAATATTTACTTTGATTCCTGTCGCATAGTTAGATAATTCATCCTCTGTTGAATGAAGATGAAGTCTCTGATTATATGCACAAAGATATGATTCGTTATCATCTAACTTGGCCTGTATAACCTCAGGAGCACTATCATTAAAAATTAAGTCTGTCCCTATCCCAGATAAACGAATTCTGATATCTGATTTTTTGTGGAAATCCAGAGTATAGCAATGCTTAATAACAGACAACATTGATATGGCCGGCAAATCCACAGTACATATTTTAAAAATATAACGTATTTCATTTACAGAATCATAAAGTTCAATCTTACAAAAATCTATCCCAGCAGATTCCAGGCAAAATATAAAGTCTCTTCCATCCTTATCATAGTGAAGCCCGCCATCTGTAATATCGGTACTAAATACTCTGGCGTTACAATTAAACCTTATATGGAGCTTTTCCTTTTTTTCGGGATTAAATATTATAATATTCTTCTGCCGTCTTTTAGCTGTTTGTGAACCCTCATTTCTAGCAATCCAGCCTGTACCATAATCAAAAACATCTATGGGCATATCCCCATATACTGAAATATCCTCTGTATCTATCTTTAAAGGATTTTCCAGCTTTGATTTATGCTTTTCCAGCTGTGAAAGCATTTCTGCGTAAGTAAACAAACGAGTCCAGTTTTCCGGATCTTTTCTCTGCTCAGATTCTATTCTGGTAATGAAGCCATCATCAAAATCCTTCGCGAGATCTACCGAAGCATTTCCAAACCTAAAGCTTCTATCAATCCGCTCAAATAATACGTTATTCTCCTTTATCTTCTTGTCAACAGCTGCCTGCCCCTCGTTGTAATACTCTGTTTTTCCATTTACGTAAAACAGCCTGAATCCTGCAAAACTTTCTTTTTTAATTTCTCCCGCACTCATAATTGCAAGCAAATCACGATATTCATATAACGAAGCTTTATCACTGAATACATCTGTATCTCTTCTCTGTAATTCATAATTCAAAAGTCTTTTTTCTACCGGTGTTAATTGCGTACTTTCATCAACCAACCCCTGAATCTCTCTCATCAGTTCTTCCCCATAGAAAGGCATACCATTAGCCGACATGTTTTTAGATCCGCTTATGGCACTATCTATAGGTGATGAAGAAATCATCAGTATTGGTTTCTGAGCGCTATTAGCCGCATTTCTCAGAGTCGCACATAAGAAGTCACTTGTCATGTTTATCTGCGGCGCAATAATAAGTTCATCATTCATCAGTTTAATGGTATATGTCGTGTACTCCGTTCCATTGGCACTAATGTATTTGAACTCTCCAAGATTACCTTCAGCTTGAACCAATTCTTTTAGTACATCTGCAACATGAACCACCATTTCTTCTGTATCAAGTTTTAGGCAAAAAGTCTCACCCCTCAGGAGCATTCCTTCTGAGGATGCCGACTGAAAATAACTATTAATTCTTTTGGCTATAAAATCATAAAATTCTCTTAACATACTGTGCATCCCCACTATCGCTCTTCTTATCAATCAGGTTGAGTTTTGTGAAAAAATCTTGTAACAGCCCTTTTGAAGTAGTGTCAAGATATACTCCTCTCAATTCGTACTGTTTATATAATTCATTCAAACGTATTTTTTCTTCATTTCTTAATGCTAGTTTTGTCAAAAAAATTATATCGCGTTCTGTAAGATTCAATACCAGACCTGATTTTTTACGATTCTTCACAAACCGTGCTTTACAAAATTCTGAGAATTTTTCAGCGTAGAACTGGCTTGCCCTGCTTCTATCTGTCTCATTGAACTGTAACAAAACGCATTCAAACAGATGTCTTATTGCTGAATCCGTTTTGTTTGCTCCTGGAATATTGGAGATAGTATCAAATTTTTTGCAATCGCCTATGTATGATGTGTATACTTGCTCAGCACGTTTTATTTCATTTGCAGTTTCTTCATCAATAGCCTCATTTTCATCGGCAAGATTCTTGAAGTCTATGTAATCCATCATCTTCCCGTCATTTTGGTTAAGTATTTCTAAAGTAATTGCATGACTGAACATTCTTGATATGTTGTTTGATAGTTTATCCCAACCATCTGTGCAGCAGTGTCTGTTCTTACTTACCTTTTCCCAATCTAATGCATAATATAAGGTCTCAAGTTTCCCATGGTCGCCATTTCCGAACTGATCCAACGTCAAAATACTTTGAGATGTATAATAGAAATAGTAAAAAGCCAAAAGATTTGAAATATCATCTATAGATGTCATTCCAGACTTGAGCATAAATTCAAAATCACTTTTAAACTGATCTTGAATACTATTTTTTATCTGATAATATTTAGCCTCTTCATTTGATGTATCAGACTCCCTTGTCTCAATTGAATCAACAACCATCTTTTCCAAAACATTGAAAGGATATTCCTTCCCCGCATTTTCGATATTTAACTTATCATTTTCATCTAGTCCTAACACACAAAATAAATAATCCGCTATTCTATCTGCGCTTTTATTTTCGACTGTTATTTGATATGGATATAAGCCTATATTATTGGCTTGAAAATTATCTCCTTTAAAAAATAGTGCACGAATAATATCCTTAAAATATTCGATATCCTCTTCATCATCTATTTGCACTTTATCTAATACACACTGGCAAAGATCATCAAAGCTTAAGGCATCTGTCGTGATACCAAGAGCCTTTCTGAAGAATCCACTGATTACTTCCGAAAAATCATACACTATTGGAGACGCTTTCCTTGTTGCTGCCTTATATGGATATAATTTAAAGCACTTATCCGGAACATGATTAAGCCTAGCAGAATCCTCAGACTTTGCGCCGGAATCCTTTGCCTTAAAATTGATTTTGAATAATTCTTCATCAAAATGATATCCAGCCATCACTTCACCACCTTAAATTTATAAACACCAAATTTTGTTTTTTCCAACACAGCCTTCTGACCGGTTTCAGAGATCACTGTCAAATACTTGTCTGCAGACCCCGTTTTAAGTATCTTTGTAATAAAACTTATAAAGTCAGCATGATTATTACGATCTTCCGCAGTTTGCACATATCCTTTTTTGAGTTTATTAACCAACTCGTATAATGAAAAATCTACATCAAGTCTTATAGGATTATTATGCCCATCTTGAAACTCTACGATAATGTATGGCAAAAATCTTTGCAGATTGTCATCATTGTTTTCTTTAGGTATATTATCTAAATATTCCTCAAAGTCTATATTTTCATATAGCTCAAGTCCCTTATGCTGGTCATCAATACATATATTGCCTTCAGATTCATTTCCACACCAATTAGTCACTGCTTCTTCAATATCAGAATACAGATTACTTAGCTTTGAAACTTTCCCGGCATTATAACTGTATAAATCTTCAACGTACTTTTGAAAAACTTTATCAGTGTCTTCCGCTGATGATATGGCACTAATGCGCACAAGGACATTGAACAATTTTGATTTAAGAGCTCTATCCCCATTAATTGCATCTATAGCGTCTGTGCTTGACAGTGTTTCTAAGAATGGAGAATCCACCAGCATTTTCTTTACAGTAGCTGAAACATCTTCCGCAACATAGTATTCTATCGCCAAATCATCTGCCTCTTCACTCCTGCTAAGAAGCGGATCGTATTTTCTTGTCTTATTCATGATTGTTGTTATGTCAACACTATCAAACATAATGGCAGGCATAATACAGTCAAGAAACTCTTTTAAGTACTTTGATGTATTCAAAGCGCTCTTCTGGAACTTTGTGAATGAAAAATTCTGAGGTACCAGAATATCATATATGTAATTTAATAATTCTCTTGTTGTGAGAATCTCTTTTTCCCTAACGATTACATTTACAAGGAGTGATGCAATATATTCTCGAACTCTTTTATCTGCAAAATATTCATAGTTTTTCTTTACCGGACACTTTGCACTCAGAGGACATGCTCTGCAATCCGTGTTGTATGAATCATAGAAAGGATTCCCATCACTATTATTAGCCACCTTCATGAACAATGCTTCTATATATTCAGGATTAAGTCCATCCTTACCAAGTAGAAACATATGATAGTCCGAAAAGCTTATATACTGAAATGCACTGTTAGGGTCGTACCCATTTTCATTGACCTTGGAAGATAATATATTAGAGCGAAATACATAATCTTTAAGCACAGTAAACTGTGAGGCATATTCAGACTCTATAAAATTGCTTAACACACCAAGGTTTATCGCAAGAATAATGTTTTTTCCTTCATTATTCAGATTTTCATCTTTAAATCCAGACAGTACCTCGTA
Source organism: Butyrivibrio sp. (assembly GCF_024699075.1). Next base: position 1,554 of record NZ_JAILQF010000014.1, on the reverse strand, counting down.
AAGAGTCTCTATTGCTGTCTTGTCAGGCGCATTACTTTCTGTAGCGTCATTATAAACAATATAGTCATCCAATAATTTTTCTGAATCTGAGTTTTTCAGATACGAGAGCAAATGCGATTTTCCGTCTCCGGCACTACCACACAAAAGAATTAAGGTTTTATTTGAAGAAGCATTCACTTCACGAAGAATAACCTTTAAATCCTCTTCTGCATTTCGAACTACATGCATGTACTCTTTAAAGGAATCAAATGAATCCACATTATCAATAGAATCACTTGATGACTTTCTAAGTCTATTTAGATTATCAATGAATTTACATTCGCTCATATGTTTTATCCTATTTCTTTATTGTTCTAAAATTTATGAATTGGAGTCAGTCTTAATATATTTGCCTGATCTCACTCTTGCATCGCATGGCTTTTCAGAATCACTCGGTATTAGCCAAGTTTTCCCTTTTTTTATAACTCCCTCTATTCTTCCCTCTACACAAAGCACGCCTATTCTCCTAGATGTGATACCCCATTTTTTAGACATTTCTACTGTTGTTAAATATTCCATACATCCATCTCTTTCACTAAAACATGAGTTATATCCTGACATTTTATATTATATTCACTTATCGGAACAAAATCAATTAATAACTTATTTCTACATGACTGAGTTTTTCATTTTCGTAAGCAGGGCACCTCGGACCCTCGGCGCGTTTTTGCTTGTTGGTGGTCATTCCCCCAATCCCCCTGAACCTCGTTATCACTCGGAGCTACTCATCAACAAAGTTGACGCTGGAAGAATATTTCCATAAACGCAAAAAGAGGGGCAGCTTCACTCTAGTATAGAGTGAAACCGCCCCTGTTCTTAACGAGTCTGTTCTGTTGTCTTCTGCTTTTCAGCCTGATCTTTCTGCTCCTCAAATTTGAGGAATAGATCAACATTGTATTTTGCCATCTGTATATCTTTCATTTCCTGTTTTGCCTGCCGGTACTCGGCATAGGTCTTTTTCTTTTCCTGAAGAACTTCGCTGTATTCCTGATTCAGTTCTTTGATCTTAGGAAGTTTACCCTCGATTTTGGAAAAGGCTTCCTTCGCAGCTTTGCAAAGAGTGATAGCTTCCCTGTGCTCTTCAAAGAACTTTTTGCTATAACCGCTCTTACGATATTCAGCATAAGTGTCCTTTGTCTTGGAATAGTTTATGATGTGCTTTTTCAGTGCAGCTATCTCAACAAGTCTTGCCTCAAGAGCTTTCTGCTTATCAGTGATTTCTCCAAATCTCTCTGATGTAGCCTTGGCTTTTTCAGCAAGTTCATCATAATCTCTGAGACCATGTTCTTCAAGAAGCAACAGCGTACTGACGAAAATGTTTATGTTAAACCTAAGCCAAAGGTGGATATGCTTCTTGATATCCAGGCTATGATAGCCAAGGGAAAAGGACCAGGCTATGAACGCTGGGCTAAGGTTCATAACATTAAGCAGATGGCACAGACACTTCTGTTTCTAGAAGAACATGGTCTCAGAGATTATGACGAACTTGCTGAAAAAGCCAAGGCTACATCAGAG
>NZ_JAILQF010000457.1 GCF_024699075.1 Butyrivibrio sp. | reverse complement strand
ATTTTGCAGGGTACTTGTAGAGGATAAGGATCTCGGAACAGAAGACACCCAGATGGTTGATAAGATAATTGATACTACCTATATTCATGAACTCTATGCCTACGACTTTGCTGATAACATGAAGGAACTTTTTAAGGCAGGAGATCCTGAATATCTTGAAGAACATATATGGGAGTATGCAGGGCTTTGGGTTAGAACTGGGCTTAAATATCCAGGGCTCTATATAGATGAATACAAGAATATGACCTACGGATACTGGTATCCTGATAATCCCAAGGGTGAAGATAACTATGTCGTAGCTGAAAATGACGGAGTCTGTGATAATGCACTCGGGATAGAACGAAAGTGGCTTATATGGGGACTTCCGGCTAATATATGGCTTAAGACAAGAGAGATAGGAATTAAGCTTGCTGATATGCTTCCGGGATATGGAATACTATATTGTATGGGATCAACATTCTTTCTTTTATGCATATCTATAGGGATTATTTTATCCAAAAAGAAAAGAGGCATTGTTATGCCCCTTCTCCTTACATTCTTTGGAGTATGTACTGTCCTTATTGCAACACCTGTTGCAGCGGATTTTAGATATACATATTTCCTTACAATGATGATACCTTTTATTATCGTATTACCGGCTATCACGGCCAAGGAGTAATTACTCCGTTAAGTATAAGACCATTTATGCCAAACAGCTGCAAGGCTGTCTTATCACTGTCTGAAATATGAATAGTTCCTGCAGTTGTAGTATTAACAGTTACATAAATTCCGGAACCTGTATCTACAGCTTCTCCAAGCTGAAGAACTCTCATCTGCCCATTGTCAGCATATACACTAAACTGTCCTATAGGAAGACCTTCTGCTGTATAGAAGAAGCCGCTCTTATTGTCGTTAGTAAGTGCAAGAATACCTACAGTACTGTTTATATAAGGAACCTGTATAGCTGTTACTAAAGATGTAGTATCAAGTTCTGAATCCGGATTGTAAGTATAAACTTCCTTAACACCTACATACAGATCTTTATGATAATCTGTTGTACCATCCAAATAGATGTAAACAGTAAATTCATTAGCCGTTTCATCAATTCCAACATGAACTTCAAGATCGAAGCCTGCGCCTGCGTCTTTGAGAACAACATAGGTGTTAGAACTATGAGCTCCAATGATATAGTAGCTCACATAATTGGTTGCATGGATGCCGACACTGTCATAACCACCTTGTTCGATATACAGGTTGTACGCGGTAAGATATAAATCTTCTGTATTATCATAATGTGTTGCCAGTTCTGCCTTAGAAGTGATAGAAATAGATAGGGTAAGTAAAATTATAGTTGTTAATGTACTTAAGAATTTTAGGTGCTTATTATTCATTTTAATAATCCTCCTGAAAATAGTTGTATTAAAAATACTAATCTATTTATCGGAGGATTTTGTCTTATTTATAATTGTTTTATAAAAAGAGCATCATTTGAACAAAAGCATATAAAATACTGTAAGATATAACGACATACATGATACTATCATAAAATCTGAATATTTTCGAGATACTGGGATGTCTAGTTCACATTTTTTATTTGTATACGTATGATATAGAATAAGTAATATGCAAGCAAGAACTATACCATTCATCATAGGCACCATAGATTCTAATATAGGTAACTTTTCTAGTATTTTTGCATTTAATCCATCATAAGTGTCATATTTTTTACTTCCTACCAAAATGCAGATTTTTTCGGCCCAACTTCCACTTGCAGTATATTCTGTATTTATGTTCATTGGAGAATTATATCCACCAGTAAACATTCTAAGGTATAAGCTAATCATATATAAAAAGACGTTGACTTTTTCATTTCTTGAAATAAATAAGAGAACTATAAAAAATGGTGTATAAATGCAAAATCTATAAAAATGATTTTGCATGATAAATGACATAACTACAGTTAAAGCAGTAATAAACCATATTGCTTTGCGTTTTAATTCAATATCATCAGATTCTTTGTTCTTTATGTTGTAAGCATAGAAAAATAATAAAACCATTAATAAAGAAGCTATTGAAGCTGAACCAGTAGTAGTTTCTATTGTGAATATATTAAATATATCACTTATTTCATAAGCATCTCCGCCCTCAAGAAGACTCTTATAAGGGGCTCCTATAGTTAGTAATGCCCATACAAGTCTAGGGACTAATGTTAATAATAATTTATATACTATTTTATACAATTTGTTTTCTGATATGAGTAACAGTGCAAGTACAGGAACGAGCATGAGATCGCAACAAGCGACTGAACATATTGACCATATTAAAAACCATTTATTATCTTTCTTTACAAATGAATTGAGTGCCAGCATCATAAATGCAATATAGAAGATTTCATCTTGACCGGCATACATTGTACTAATGAGAATTTCAGGTGATGAAAGAATAAAAAATAAAGCTATAATACTATCATTATTATTTGACTTAGTATTAAAGAACTTAATAATAGAATAACCTGCATAAGCAGTGATTATAGTAAATATTATATAAATTAGCTTAAACCAATATATGCAGAAAAGGCCGGAAACGTCATAATTACCATTAAAAGTGTGAGTGAGCCAAACCGGAAGTGACCATATGACAGCTGGAAACATAGCTATTGGAGTCTCTAAAGAATCTGGCTGATAAGCATTCCTTAAATTTTCTAGTTTGAGGGCATAAAAGCTGGAAATATCACCAGAAAAAATTGCATCCCAAGTAGTAACTGAATATGCAAGCAATGATTGTCCATCGATATAATTGAAAGTAGTAAACATTGCTAATGTTGTTATAAGTGTAATCATGAAATAGATTATATATTTTTTTTCTTTTGGCAAATTGATCTTGACCATTTTTTCTCCTTTATTTCATCATAAAAGTCTTGTTTATTGTAGCATAAGAATAAGATTTTTTATATGATATATATTTTAGAAATCTTAACGACTATATGAACAGGTGAGGTACCGAACAAGTTTAGTGCATGGAGGCACCGATTTGACTTGTGTGGATACAAGGATGTACCGAACAAGTTTAGTGCATGGAAGCACTGATTTGACTTGTGTGGGTACAGGGAAGTACCATACAAGTCAAGTGCATGGAAGCACTGATTTGACTTGTGTGGTATAATATCTTAGCGATTATGACTATAATTAGATTTAGATTATAAGGAGCAATGCACAAATGAGTTACGAACAGTTAACCTTCCCAGAGGGAAGTACATTTCTTGTTACCGGTGGTGCAGGATTTATCGGATGCAATATTACAGAAGCTATTCTTAAGAAGGGATACAAAGTACGCGTACTTGATAACCTTTCAACAGGACATATAGAGAATTTAAATCCATTCATGGATAATCCTAACTTCACTTTCATCGAGGACGATATCAGAAACCTTGATGCTTGTATGAAAGCAACAGAAGGTGTTGATTATGTATGCCATGAAGCAGCATGGGGTTCAGTTCCACGTTCTATCGAGATGCCTCTTATTTATGAAGAGATCAATATAAGAGGAACTCTTAATATGATGGAAGCAGCACGTCAGAACGGCGTCAAGAGATTTGCATATGCATGCTCTTCATCTGTATATGGCGATTCAACTAAGCTTCCTAAGAGAGAAGATCAGGAAGGTAATCCTCTTTCTCCTTACGCACTTACCAAGCAGACCAATGAGAAATACGGAATGCTCTATAAGAAGCTTTACGGACTTAATACATACGGACTTTCATATTTTAACGTATTTGGACGTCACCAGGATCCTAACGGCGCATATGCAGCTGTTATTCCAAAGTTCATCAAGCAGCTCCTTAATGGCGAACGCCCTACTATCAACGGAGACGGAAGACAGAGCCGTGACTTTACATATATAGATAATGTTATAGAAGGTAACCTTCGTGCCTGCCTTGCACCTGAAGATGCAGCCGGAGAGATGTACAATATAGGCGCAGGCGGAAGAGAATATCTTATAGATGTTTATAATGATATCTGTGATGCTCTCGGAGTTAAGGTTGAGCCTGTATTTGGACCTACACGTGCAGGAGATATCCGTGATTCTAACGCTGATATTACTAAGGCAAGAGAGAAGCTTGGATATGATCCATCTTACGATTTCGCTAAGGGTATTAAACTTGCTATCGACTGGTATAAGGAAAATCTGTAATAGATAATTATAGATATAACTTATACATAAATATAAAACCATAAGTCTCTTATTTATATAAAGAGACGTGAGGTTGTAACATGAAGATTTCTATCAGACTTGATGACATTACTCCGGACATGGACTGGGGCAATTTCGAACGCTTTAAAAGTCTACTTGATAAATATAATATAAAAGCCTTACTTGGCGTAGTTCCGGAGAATCGTGATCCTAAGCTGATGATCAATCTCCCAAGAAGAGATTTCTGGGATTATCTTAAAAAGCT
>NZ_JAILQF010000454.1 GCF_024699075.1 Butyrivibrio sp. | reverse complement strand
TATCTGCAAGAATATCTTCTATCTCATCAAATCCGGTGCAGGTTGTAATTATTATTACAGAATCCCCTTCCTGAATCTGGCTCTGACCTGTAGGAAGTATTATCTCACCATGATGATTGATGCATGCAATAAGTGTGCCCTTCTTAAGCTGAAGCTCCTGAAGCGGAATTCCTATAACAGGACTTCCTGCAGAAATAATGAATTCAAGTGCTTCTACCTTATCGTCATCCATCTTATAAAGTGATTCAAGCTGCTGTGAACCCATAGAATTGGTCATTCCTCTTACATACTGAACGATCTTGTCAGCAGTTATGCTACGTGGATTAAGGACGCTTCCAACATCAAGTGTTCCAATAAGTTCATTGTAACCTGCTCTATGAACTCTGATAATACGCTTGGCTTTGGAAACTGTAGCTGTATATAAAGAGAGCATGATATTTTCTTCATCCACACCTGTAAGTACTACAAATGACTCAGCACCAACAAGGCCTTCCTCCAACAGCTCTGCTCTGTCAGTACCATCAGCATGTATTATAAGTGCTTCCGGCAAAAGAGATGCAAGTTCATTACATCTTTCTAAGTTGGATTCGAAGATTTTGACTTCTATACCAAAAGAAATAAGCTGCTTTGCAAGATAATGGCAGGTCTGACCTCCACCTACTATTATGGTTGATTTAACACCTGCAGTAGGCAGATTGTTCTTTTTAAAGAAGGCAATCATTTTCCTTGGTGTTCCTATAACAGATATCTCATCTTTGGCTCTTATGATAAAAGAGCCATCAGGTATAACAACATCCTCTCCTCTTCTTACAATACCAATAAGAACAGGGAGTTTTAATTCCTGAGCAATATCTTTGATCGATTTATCGCAAAGTTTGGAATCTTCTGAAACTGTGATTCTTATAAGCTCAGCTCTTCCCTTAGCAAATGTATCTATCTTATTGGCTGAAGGGAACTTGAGAAGCTTTGCAGCCTCATTGGCGCAGGCTTCTTCCGGATTTATGACCATGGATAGTCCAAGCTCTTCTTTGATAAAATCTATCTCTCTTGAATATACAGGATTTCTTACTCTTGCTATTGTATGACAATGCCCTGTTTTCCTTGCAATAAGGCAGCAAAGGAGGTTGATCTCATCAGAATCTGTTACTGCTATCATAAGATCAGCAGCTTCAATTCCAGCGTCTTTGAGTATAGAATAGCTGGCTCCGTTACCTACTATCCCCATTACGTCATAGTTGTTGACAACATTCTGGATTACATCACTGTCTTCTTCTATGACTGTGATATTATGGTTTTCTTTGCTAAGCTGTTCGATAAGTGAACGTCCAACGTTACCGCAGCCTACGATTATGATCTGCATCTGATATCAGTGCTCCTGTATATTATTTTAATTGCAGTGTTTAGCGTTTTTTTATATTTGTTTATTCTTGTATCATTGTATTTTATACATATGAATTATAGAATTTGATATAGAAACGGGCAACAGCTGCGTTTTAATCGGTGCTATCATAGTCTGTCCTTTAAAGAGCAGGATCAGCTATTATGTGACCCATACGTCATTATAGTACCACTAGGGTTTATCTGCAAATAACAGAAAGGTGTTAAACATATATGCGTTTTAGGGACTATTTAATGAAATTCAATAATTTTATGTATACCCATATGCAGGGTAGATATATTACATATGGTTATGATGCATTTTCCAAATTTTTATTTGGTCTTACATTCATTTTTATATTCGTAAATATAATAGCCGGTAGCGGAATTATAAGTCTTATAACACTTGGACTTATCATCTATAGCTATTATCGGCTACTATCCAAAAAAATACCAGAAAGATATAAGGAAAACGAGCAATTCATAAGTATCAAAAACCGTGTTGTTGGCTTTTTTAAAAACTTTAGATATAATGCTAATCAGGCTAGAAACTATCATATCTATAAATGCCCCGGATGTGGTCAGAAAATACGTATTCCCCGTGGCAAAGGCAATATAATGGTAAGATGTCCAAAATGCGGAACTGAATTTCAAAAAAGAGCCTGACTTTAAGAGGTCATTCTATGTTCGGTTATATTACCATCAATAAACCTGAGATCAAATTTAAAGAGTACGACATATACCATGCTTACTATTGCGGTTTTTGTCGTATCCTGAAAAAAGAATACGGGCTATCCGGTCAGGCAACTCTGACTTATGATCTTACGTTCCTTATCATGCTTTTGTCAGGACTTTATGAACCTGAAGAAAAAATTGGAGATACTCATTGTATAGTTCATCCAATTGTAAAGCAGTCTACGAGGATCAACAAGTTTTCGGAATATGCTGCGGATATGAATGTTCTCCTTGCCTACTATAAATGCAGAGATGACTGGGATGATGAACGCAAGTTCTCAAAACTGTTATACTCAGAAGTTCTTCTTAAAGCTGTTCATAAGGCTGAAAAGAAATATCCTGAAAAATCAGCTTTTATAAAGGATGGTCTTCGCCGCATAAATGAATGTGAAGAATCAGGCGAGCAAAATGTCGACAAGGTTGCAGGACTTTTTGGTGAGATATTTGCTGAAATATTCTGTTATGAAGAAGATGAGTGGGCTTCTGCACTTAGAAGAATAGGTTTTTTCCTTGGTAAATTCATTTATATACTTGATGCCTGTGATGATATAGAAAAAGATATCAAGAAGGGTTCCTACAATCCTTTCAAAGAAATATGGCAAAAGGATCCGGAAGGCTTCGATACCTACTGCTCCGAACTTTTAACAATGATGATATCAGAATGCTGCAAAGCTTTTGAAATGCTACCTATCATTGAAAATGTTACCATACTTCGAAACATCCTATATTCAGGCGTTTGGGTCAAATTTGAACTTATTCATGGGACAAGAACTAAAAAGCTTTCAAAAAACAGCCAGGAGCAGGAATAAAACCCTTGTATCCTGAGCGGTCAGGAGATTACGAATAAACATGTCAGATCCTTATAAGGTACTGGGAATTACAAGCAGCGCCAGCGATGATGAAGTCAAAAAGGCTTACAGAAACTTATCAAGAAAATATCATCCCGATGCAAATATAAACAATCCAAATAAAGATAAAGCCGAAGAAATGTTCAAGCTTGTACAGCAGGCATATCAGCAGATCATGAGGGAACGATCAGGTGATTACTCTCAGTCAGGCCCTTCCGGAAGATACGGTTCAGGATACGGCGGTTTTGGCGGCTTTGGTGATTATGGCGACTTTGGATTCGGAGGTTTTAACAATCAAAGAGCTGCCGGTGAAGATGATGAAGATTCTATCCACCTTCGTGCAGCAGTTAATTATATTCAGGGACGTCATTTCAGAGAAGCTCTGAATGTCCTTGATTCTATCAAAAACAGATCAGCAATGTGGTATTACTACAGTGCTGTAGCCAATAATGGTGTAGGTAATAATGCAACAGCTCTCCAACATGCCCAGATGGCAGCAAAGATGGAGCCTGGAAACCGTAATTATCAGGAACTTGTTCAGATCTTAAATTCCGGTGGTAACTGGTATATGAGACAAAGTTCTTCCTACGGATATCCTTTTGGAGGAAGCGTCGACTGTTCAAGACTATGTATGACTATGGTTTTATGTAATGCATGTTGCGGTGGTGGCGGATGCTGCTTCCCATTTTTCTGCATCTGATATGAGGTTAGTTATATATGCTTAAATATCTTGTCGCTTATGCAAGCGAAACCGGCAACACCAAGAAAGTTGCTGAAGAAATATATAATGCCATTCCTGACAGTCGTAAAGAGATCATTAACGTGCGCTCTTTTGTGGGACTTCATGAAGCTGAGAACTATTTCATTGGGTACTGGGCCAATTTTGGCACCTGTTCAATGGAAATAATCGACCTTCTGTCTTCTCTTCATGGCAAAAATGTTGCCATATTTGGAACCTGCAGTCTTGGTAATACCGAAACCTATTACAAGAAACTTGAACTTGCAGCTACCACCTGGCTTCCTGATGATAACACAGTTCTTGGATCTTACTTTTGCCAGGGCCGCATGCCTATAGAATTCAGACAAAAATATGAATCCTGTCGCGGCAAATGTTCTGACGAGCAGCTTAAAATGGTCATAGAAGCCTATGACAATGCCAAGACCCATCCTGACAGGCAGGACCTTTTAAAAGCTAATGTTTTCACATCTGAAATAATCAAAAAGATAGAGGCATCAAAAAACGATTAACAACCAGATAAAATGGTTGTTAATCGTTTTTTATTAAGCATTATCAAATTTCAAATACTGCTACGTCGTAGCCTTTAAGTTCATAACTTCCGTAAGCGCTTCCGCCATTTAAAATATCCTGCATTTCTTTTTTAAGATTTAGAATTACGTCTGACTTATCAAAGTTAAGAACAAAGAGCCACTTCTTTGCGCCATCTGTTCTTACTGCAAGTTCACATTCCTTAGGAAGTTCGATAAGGTATTCATAAGGGCTGCATACTCCAAGCATCTTGAAAAGCCCTGCAGCAGTATCCTCCGTAAAGGTACTTCCAAAAGAGTACACCTTGCCAAGTCCATAAATATTTCTGATAAGGGCAGGCTCATCCTTGATATAAGTACTATCGTATACTCCTTTAACTTCTGCTGTATTTGATGTTACCTGAAGCTGGTCAAAAAAACCTTTTGCAGATAGTCTGAACTTCTGGTTACTATCTCCTTGTTTAACCACATATATATTCTCTTCATCAGGGGCTTCAGGCGTGAACTCTGCAACTATACATCCTGCCATGTCCTTAAAGACGCCTGGAAGATCATCCATAGTAATATGCCCTTCAGATGTTTTAAGGCCTGCCCTGCATCCAAGAAGGAGTCTTCCTCCATTTTTTACATATCTTTCAAGCATCATTGCTTCCATCTGGGTTACTACAACTGCGTGAGGGAATATGAGAAGATCATATTTTTCCAGATCTTCATCCGAAGTTCCCTTTCCAAGATAGATATAATCTATAGGGGTATGAGTCCTTGTTGCTGCAGCAAATATGCCCTTCTGGCTTATCTCTTCAAGCTCGCTGTGCCACTTATCGCATTGCGCATCCCACTGATTATCCCAGGTCCTAAGTACCGCTACCTTTGCTTCATATTTGCTGTTACAAACTCGTGATAACTTCTTGACCTCATCACAGATATTCCTTACTTCTCTTAACCTTCTGTTTTCACGGTTTGAATAATCAAGTATTCCATGCCAATAGATCTCGGTTCCTATCGTGGAAGTTCTCCATCTGAAGTACGATACATACTCAGCACCGTGTGATATGGACTGCATGGTCCAAAGCCTTATCTGGCCTGGCCTTGGCGTAGGCATTCTCATTCTTGTAGTCCATCCGCCTGCTCCTGACTGCTGTTCCATGATTCCAAAGGGTTCTGATATACTTCTTACTTCTGTAAGATTTCTGCTCCACCATCGGTCCAGAAGGTCTCTTTCTCCTCTTTGATCATAAAACTCATCATAAGCAAAGTTTGGATATGAATCATAGGTGTAGAAATCAAGCGATTCCTTGTTCATCTTATGGTTATCAAGATTGAACATTCCATTGGTTGTGATAAAATCACCCTCTTTAAGATACTTACGGATTATATCGCTTTGGAGCTTTATATAGCTTCTTGCGCAGTCAGATACAAAGCGCCTGTAATCAAGGTTCTGATGCGGGTTACCAACATTATGATTGGTCTGACGTGGTATATGTACTTCGGAAAAAGAGGAATAGGTCTGATTCCAGAATCTTGTTCCCCAGGCTTCATTTAAAGCATCAAGATTTATATATTTTTTAATGACCCATTCCCTGAAAGCAAGATCATCACTTTCAGAGTAGAATTCATCCGTTTCGCAGTTGATCTCATTATCTATCTGCCAGCCTATGATGCATGGATGTGAGGCAAAATGAGCTGCTAAGTGCTCAGTTATAAGTTCAGTCTTCTGTCTAAAAATACGGCTACTATGATTAACGTGACATCTTTCTCCATGATAGACAAGACTTCCATCTCTCTTGGCATTAAGTACTTCAGGATATTTCTCTGTGAGCCATGCCGGAGGAGTAGCTGTTGGTGTACAAAAGATAACTTTCATACCAATCTTATTGCACAGCTCCAAAAAATCATCAAAAAAGTCATAGACATAAGTGCCTTCTACAGGTTCTGTCAGATTCCATGAAAACTCCCCGATACGTATAACTTCAATTCCTGTTTTCTTCATCCTCTCAAGGTCATCCTGCCACATGTTTTGAGGCCAGTGTTCAGGATAATAACAGGTACCAATAGTGATCTTTGTGCCATCTAGTAATAAATTCATATAGCTGCCCCCTTATGTCACTTCTTTTTGCTTTTAGAAAAAGGCATACAGAATGAACTGCATGCCTTTAGTTTTCTCTTAATATGATCACAGGAAAAATCCTATGGTCAATATAAGTCTAATTCAATTATAAAACACAGCTATTACTCTTCGTCAAGAGACTGGATAAGCTCAAGTGATCTTTCAAGATTCATCTTGTTGCACATCTCAACAAACTTCTTGAAAGGCACATTCTGAATCTGCTTGTTGGAGCCGCGAACATTTATAGATACTGTTCCTTCTGCAGCTTCCTTATCACCGATTACAAGAATGTATGGATCTTTATAATTCTTGAACTTCTTGATCTTCTCTTTCATGTTGCTGTCGCTTGTATCAAGCTCAACACGAACATGGTTAGCTGTAAGCTCGTTAGCGATCTTCTCAGCATATTCGTTGTGCTCTTCTCTGATCGGAACGATACCAACCTGGTATGGTGAAAGCCAGAATGGGAATGCTCCCTTGAAGTGCTCTGTAATGATACCGATGAAACGCTCAAGTGAACCATAGATTGCTCTGTGAACAACTACAGGCTGCTTCATTGTGCCATCCTTGTCCTGATATGTAAGCTCAAAGTTGTGAGGAAGCTGGAAGTCAAGCTGCATTGTACCACACTGCCACTCACGTCCAAGAGCATCCTTGATCTGAAGGTCGATCTTAGGACCATAGAAAGC
>NZ_JAILQF010000453.1 GCF_024699075.1 Butyrivibrio sp. | reverse complement strand
ATAGCTGCAGATTGTAAGACAGGCCCTAGGGAAATAGTATTATCTGAAGATGAATATAACGCACTTCTTAAAATAAGACCTGATGGAAGTTCAACAGATAAGGCTATAGAAGGTGAGTATGGAATACTTGTACCTGATATGAGCGAAGTTGAGGATTTTGATGCAAGCGTTATTACTGTTGGAGAGAAGGCTCTTGCAAGAGAGATGAACAAGATGATCTCTGATGACGATAAGCTTGAAAAGTTTGGAGCAAAGGCAAGAGAACGAGCTGATTGCTATCAGCCTGAAAAATATAGTAAAGAGCTCAATTCTATATTAGAAAAGCTTTAAATAGATATTAAATTGTTAAAGAGAAGAACTGTTAAGTTTATTCTTGGCTTTATGTGGCCAAAGGAGAAGCATGCCTAAGATAGCATTTCATTTAAATTGTCTGACACACGGAGGTGCTGAAAGAGTTGTAACAAACCTTGCAGGACGATTTGCTGATGCAGGTTATGAGGTTGTGGTCGCAACCGAGTGGATAGATGATAATGAATATGAATTAAATCCTAAAGTAAGGCGAGTAAATATAGGCCTTAAGCCTGAAGATGAGAATAAAGGAAGACTATATAAATATATAAGGCGAATTAAGTATCTTCATGACTTTATGTTATGTGAAAAGCCAGATGTACTTGTAGCATTTGCCAAACTTGCATTATTTAGAGCTCTTATGGCATGCAAGAAAACCGGTGTTCCGGTGGTCATTTCTGTTAGAAATGATCCAAGAACATACTATATTGGAATTAGAAATACTATTCTTATAAAAAGGTATATTGGGCGAGCTGCCGGGGCTGTTTTTCAGACGGAAGAAGCTAAGAGTTTCTTTCCTGAAAAGTTACAGAAGATATCTACAGTAATACTTAATCCTCTTACCCCTAAATATATAGAGGCACCTGATGCCGATCATAGAGACAAAGTTATTGTGAATGCAGCAAGACTTGTAAAGTTCAAGAATCAGGAAATGCTGATATATGCATTTTCGGATGTTTATGACAAGCATCAGGATTACAAGCTTAAAATATATGGTGCAGATTCCGGTGACGGAACCTTGGAAAGATTGGAAGAAGCTATAAGAGAGACTCATCTTGACGAAGAAGTAGAACTCATGGGCCAAAGTGACAGTCTTGAAGAAGATCTTAGATGCGCGAGCGTATTTGCCTATCCTTCTAACTATGAAGGAATGCCCAATTCACTTATGGAGGCCATGGCACTGGGCCTTCCCTGTGTTGCCACAGACTGTCCTTGCGGAGGACCCAGGGAACTTATTGAGGATGGAGTTAATGGATTACTAATTCCTATAAAAGACAGAAAGGCACTTTCTGATAAAATATGCTGGATGATAGAGCATCCAAATGAAGCAGAAGAAATGGGAAGAAAGGCTAGACTGATAGCGGATAAAGCGAGCCTTGATGCTGTATATGAGCAGTGGAGAAGTTATCTTGATAATGTAATTAGTAATGGGAAAAGACTATAATTTATGTGCGGAATAAGCGGATTTATATCAAAAAACAAAATAACTATGGAGCAGCTAAGGATCATGAACGATACCATGATCCATAGAGGCCCCAATGACAGTGGAGTAGAAATATATCCTTTCAAAGACGGCTATAATGTGGGCTTTGCCCAAAGACGTCTTTCTATTCTTGACCTCTCACCACTTGGACACCAGCCAATGCACTCTTTAGATAAGCGCATAAGTGTAGTGTTTAATGGTGAGATTTATAATTTTCAGGAACTTAAAAAGGAACTTTCAGACTATCCATTTAAGTCAACCTGCGATACTGAAGTTATCATAGCCGCATATCTTAAGTGGGGAATTGATTTTGTAGATCATATCCACGGTATGTTTGCAATAGCGCTTTTTGACAGAGAGACAGATGATGTATATCTCATCCGAGACAGGATTGGCAAGAAGCCTCTTTACTACTGGAAAGATGGCGAGAACCTTGTATTTGCTTCAGAATTAAAGCCTATAATGATGTGCCCTAGCTTTAACGGAGTTATCAAAAAGAGTGTGATCGCAAGATACCTTTACCAGCAGTATATTAATGATCCTGATAGTGTATTCGAGGATGTATATAAGCTTATTCCCGGTGCTGTTCTTAAATTTCATCTTGGAGAAATTAAGATATGGAAATATTGGGATGTAAGAAAGGCTTACGAAAAGGGAATTGAAAATCCTGTAACAGATTATAATGAAGCCAAGACTGAGCTAAAGAGACTTTTAAAAGAATCAGTAGCAAAGCGTATGATAGCAGACGTTCCTCTTGGAACCTTTCTTTCAGGAGGATATGATTCAAGTCTTATAACTGCTATAGCTCAGGATATATCTGACCAGCCTGTAAAGACTTTCACAATAGGATTTAATGAGCCAAGATACAATGAAGCAAAGTTTGCAGCTGAAGTTGCAAAGCATCTTGGAACTGACCATACAGAGCTTTATATCGATGAGAAGGAGATGCTTGATCAGGTATCAAGCATAGCAAAGTTTTATGATGAACCATTTGCTGATAGCTCTCAGATTCCTTCAATGCTTGTATCTAAGCTTGCAAGGCAGAAGGTAACAGTTGCTCTTTCCGGAGATGGCGGAGATGAGTTCTTCTGCGGTTACAATATTTATGAGTATATACATAAAGCACAGAAACTGGATGCGCTTGGAGCAGCTATATATGGAATAGGTCAGCTTCCTCTTGGAAGTCAGAAACTCCTTGATAAGCTTCCCATGAAAGTAAGAGCTGTAGCAAGAAACAGGGATAAAGAGACCAAGGTACAGTTTGCTTCAGATATATATATAAAGGCTGCTCACGCTTTTGTTGACGGTGTTGAGAGCTTTGATAAGTCTATGACCTTTGATGAGTACAATCAGATATATCTTGATGAACTTTTAGGAAAGAATAATAGTAATATTCAGCTTCCATGTAAGTATCCTGTAGAGAGTGGTTATCCCCAGGACAACTGGCAGGTTCGTCGTATGCTCCTTGATATGGATACATATCTTCCGGGAGATATCCTTTGCAAGATGGACAGAGCATCAATGAAGTACTCTCTTGAGAACCGTTGTCCTATCATGGATACTTCAGTTATGGAGTATTCTTATCGCATAGCCCATGACTTTAAGTTTTGTAATGGTGACAAGAAACATATCCTTAAAGATATAGCCTATGATTATATTCCTAAAGAGCTTCTTGACAGGCCTAAAGTAGGTTTTGGAGTACCTCTTGATAAGTGGATGAGAGGACCTCTTCTTGAACAGCTTAAAACTTATAGTAGTACGGATTATCTTAATAAACAGGGAATATTTGATACTGGCTACGTATCACGCTTTATTGACAACTACCTTACATCAGGAGATGGAGGCCCAGCAACAGGTGCTAACTATTCTAAGATGGCATGGAGCTTTTTTGTATTTCAGCAGTGGTATGAGCACTTTATGAAGTAAAGAGCAGATAGCAGGAAGCTTAATAATTGCATCAGCTTAGATATTAAAGACTTATAAGGCGATGTTAACTCGAGATCAGAAACTAAGAAAGGGTGCCTTTTGTATGGAACAACATAATAATAAAAAGCATATAGCGATGTATATAGGCTCCCTTCAAAAGGGCGGTGCCGAGCATGTAATGGTCAACCTTGCTGAGTATTTCTGGTCAAGGGGATATCATGTAACACTGGTAACAAC
>NZ_JAILQF010000450.1 GCF_024699075.1 Butyrivibrio sp. | reverse complement strand
ATTGACGGCCTTACATTAAGGGATAATGCATCAAAGCATATGACTTTTGAACAAAGACTAAAAAGCGCAAAAGAAAGAAGCGCAAAACACAATGAAAGACGTGCTAACGACATAAGCAGGGAAAAAGGCAATAATGTTCGTGATGACAGTGGCGAGAAGGTAAGATAATAAGTATACTATCAAGTGGCTATATCCGGGTGTAAAACACAAGGGTATAGCCTTTTTGATTCTTGTACAGAAAATTATCACACCAGATGGCTCTGACATCTTATGTATAGAAAATATACCGAGTAAAATAAATTAAGGAAAATAATATGGGTTTTATTGATAAATATAGAAATAAAGTAAAGGAAATCTTTTCTTGTACAGGGAAGAGTTATCTTGAAAAATATAAATGTGGGGAAATGGATATTGAAACAACGCTCGATATCATCTCAGCAAGTCTTGTACAGGCAGCGATGAATCATTACGAATCAAGAGATCAGGAAATACGTGATGTAAGAAAGGCTTTAAGGGATGATTTTGATGAGCTGTATAAAGAAAAACACGCCAATGGGCTTACACCAGCAGGTAAAGAACACCTTGATCTTCACTGGTCTATCCACAAGATGCATTTGTCCAGAGATAGCGATTTTGTTGGTATGGAAAGAATCCTCAATTTGATGGCATTTATTGACCTGTACAATGTGTACTGCATTATAAACGGATACAAAACCTTTCCAAAGCTTGATAAACCTTACGCAAAATACAAAAAGCCTCAAGTGTGGAGCAAAGTTGTAACAGGAGAGTTCGACCAGGCGTGGGCGGAAGTATGCGGAAGAGCTATGAAAAAGGAGGTCATTGATGCTGCAAAATACGGCGATAACTCAGTCTTCCCAATGATCAAGCCTTATATTGGTAAAGTATACGAAAAAAGGGACATCACGATGGACGAAGTGATGCTGTATATATCATATATCCAGTATTACTGTCAGGAAATAATCATTAAGAGAGGCGAAAACGCGCTTTGTGATTACGAGTTCCAGTCAGAGGACGGCTTTTTTATTGACTCAGATGGCTACCTTATTGAAGACTGTTATTATAACTACATCGAACATTGCGATTATGGTGATGACTATAAATATCCAGAAAGACCTTTCCGTTACTATAACACAAGATTTCCCTGGGTTCGCAATGGTTATATAGAATATGAGTACAGCGATAAAACCGGAAGACTTGAATTTGTAGATCGTGACTACGAATACCCTCCAAAATATGAGGGAGAGCTTCCCGGCAGGTATCTTGAAAGATATGGTCATGTCAATGACGATCATTTAGATCCTGAATTTGAAAAACACGAAAGTCCTTATTTGCCAGAAATTATCTGCTGATAAATGCCCCGCCACGCGGGGTATTTTTCTTGTCATAAAAGTTCCAATATTACTCTGTCATTTTAGATATGTAAACACACTACAAAAATGGCAGAGTAAAACTGCCTTCAGGGAGATAATATCATGAATAAAAAAGAAGCAATGGAACTTAAAAGGTCAATTAAATCCGAAGATTTCATTATAGATACACTCGTAACAGCATTCGTAAGGCACGATGAAAATGGCAAGCCTTTTCTTTATTCTTTTAACAGGCAGGGATACTCGCAGATCGAAGAAGAAGAGAAATTCAAGTACGTTGAGTTTTGTAAAAACGTGCTTACAGGTAAATTTGAGAAAAATCTCTTAAACGTTGAACTTGATTCTTCTGATATGTCAAAGCAGGATCAGCTTCTTAATCTTAGGGATAATGCTCTTGAAAACGACGAACAGGATAAGGCTTTTATCCTGAATATGGCGGAAAATTATGAAGTTGGAGAGCATCTTTTTGTCATGCTCATAAGTGCAAAATATGAAGTCCCAAAGAAGGCTACAGACGGAGCCGTTCTTGAAGATGAAACAGATACATACAGTTACATCCTGTGCTCAATTAACCCGATCAAGCTTGAAAAGGCAGGTATTTGCTATTCGGAAGCACAAAAGTCTACAGGCTTAAATCATGTTTTTGACTGGAACTTAAAATAGATAAAGAAAAAGGGCCGCGCACTAATTGCTTAGTGTGATATGCCCCTTTTCTTAGCTTACTTTATTTTTCATTTGTTCGTATTGGATATTTATTTCCTTGATAGTATCTTCGTCACCTGATCCATTGTCAGGATGATATATTTTTATAAGACTCTTGTATCTTTTATTTACTTCGGCAATAGTGGAGCACCCAGTAAAAAATGATGCGTTGCTTTTTGGTGCAACATCTTCATCACCGGCGTATTCGTCGTCTTGCTCATCAATTTCATCTTCAACGTATGTCGGAATATATCCGTCTATATCGCTGCATATCTCATCTTCAAAGTGCTTAGCGCCAAAGTGATAGAATCTGCCAAGGATTCCATGCCTTGTTTTTTTGCCGTTTCTATAAGATTCAAAAGTAGTATTAACAAAATCTTCCATTTCATTTGCGAGAGAAGATCTTGAAGTATCTTTGTTCTTCAGGGCTTTGCAATAGTTCCTTCCGCACATTAGGCTGAACCAAAGGAGCTGTAAGAAGACAGCATTATATGAGGAAAGATCCTCAATCTCGTCGGCAAAATTAACACCTTTTGTCAAAGCACAAAGCGCATAGTGCGTCTGTGCGGGCGTTAGGTTTGTATGAGTAATCTTCCAGATTTCTCCTTGCGGAACGTTAGCGAAATTAGGCTCATATTTATCGCGTAGTCTTTCTGCAAGACAGGAATTTCTGTATATAACATCAATAACCTGTTCCATGACGGAAGCAGGAATGCCAGGATATGCTATTGCATCAACAGCAAGCCTGTGATTAAAGCAGAACATTAGCTGCTTTTTCTGCTCTTTATTAAATTCCATATAGAACTCGCCCGTTTGAGCGTTAGCAACTTCCTGCCCGTCTAAATTCCTAATTATATCATCATTATATCTTTTCATAGCATATTTCCTTTTTGTACGTATATGCATAAGATGTAATAATAAAACTTCATGATGATTTTCTGTACAATATTACAACCGGTATGTAAAGAAATGATGTTACCGGAAGATATCAAAGCATACATGCTCTTTTATTCTGCCTTTCCATAGACATGGAAATCATATTGAGCTTATCTTTTATAGCGTCTGCATCATCACAAAGCTTTCTTATACTTGACAGGAATCTGTTCGTGCTTTATGTACAATGGCGACTTTCTATTTTCAAAACAAGCTTCCAGATTGAAGTCGATGGAACGCCTGTAGATACAAGAAATTATTATGACTTTTAATCAAGAAAGAGCTATGAAAAAATGAGAAATCATTTCTTCACAGCTCCTTCTTGACTTTTTATTGTCACTTCAATGTTATTGAAATCATAAATCAAAACCTTTCTGTTACTATTTTAAATATTTTGAAGGAACATTATTGAAAATTGCTATACCAATCATTGTTCCATCTTCAGCAAAAAGAGGGACATAAATTATAAGCGTTTTGTACAGAAAAAGCGCATAAGAAAATGTTCTGACATATTAAGTGCAAATGAATTTAAAAAGATTAAGGGAGGAATTTGTTATGTGCGAAGTACGAATGTTAGATGATGCAGAAAGAAGAATAGAGATAAAGAAGAAAAATGGAGATGTGGAATGCTCCAACTGGTATATAGAGATCGAAGGCAGACAGGATTTTGCCTTTACAAAGACAGGGAAGAAAGTTTTTACAGACCTTTCAAGTGATATGATATTTTGATATTGTAAAACAGCAATATACAGCCGTAAGCAGGGCTGTAACCATTAAGGTGGAAAATAACAAGGAAATTCAGATGAGCGAGGAGGATAGAAATACTCCTTATAGTACAGATCTAATGTTGAGGAGAAAGAATGCTTAAAAGTAATGTAAACATTGCAAAAGATATTATTGAAGAACAGGGCTTTGTGGCTTTTGAAACCGAAATGGTAGGTACTGGAAGAGCAAGCGTAATGCTTAAAGGCAGGAATGCTATTTTTGATTACGCAAGACTTAATGATATAAAGGTCATTTATTACCATTATGATTTTATTCAGAAAGATGATGTTGCACTTCCAGCTGTAAATTCGCTCAAAGGTGGAACATATTATTACTATAAGGAGAATGATTTCTCTGAAACAGAACGCTTTGATCTAAAGAGTTACATCTATGCCAAGGGCGATTCAGAAGAGTTTACAAAGATGTCTTCAAGGATACGCGCTTATGCAGATAAAAAACTCAATGATTATAACGAGTTTCTTGATGGGTATAAATGGCCTTTGGTAAGAGGACTCACATTCTACGTTATTGATAAAGGAACATTTGTATCAGAAGATCTACAGTTCATAGACGATATTACAAAAGAGATTCAGAATAAGAAGAGAGAATGTATCGAAGATATAAAGAGATATGTTCTTGAAGCTGATGCAAGTTATTCAAGAAGAATGGCTGCATGTGCAGGACACAAAAACGAGAGCCTGCCTGAATCTTCAATTGGGAATATGTTTTTTTCTATACAAAAAGAAGTGAAGAAAGCACCCATAGCCAGAGAGGATAAAAAAGATATTTCGGTAGAAGTCACTAAAAACGACGGATATATACGTTTTACTCCCAAAATGTAAAATCATTCTGTCATCTTGTATTTAGAAGTAAATTTTACAAAAAAGGAAGATGGCACTATGACACAAATAGAACTATATATAGTGATCGGAGTAATCGTGCTGACCGTAAGAAGATATCTTATTGGCATAGTCTCAAATAAGAAGCTTGACCTCGTTTTTGTACAGAAAATCGTCTAAATATGGTTTTAGGCATACTATGTTTAAAGATTGCATTCAAGGAGTGGATATCAGGAATATGAAAAATTTAAAAGATTATACGCCAAAGGATTTTAAGAAGCACTTAGATGCAGAGGTTATCGGACAGGAAGACGCTAAGAAGGCTGCTTCTGTGCTTGCGTATAATTTTTTCCACGGGGTAAAAGAGAACGCTGTTTTTATAGGGCCGTCAGGTTCGGGTAAAACACAGACTTTTAAGACTCTCAAGGAATTGTGCCCTGATATATACATTTACGATGCATCAAGCATTACGTCTGACGGATGGTCGGGAGCTAAGAAATATTATTCTGTATTTGCTGAAATGTTTGACCTTGGATGGACTAAAGAACGTATTGAACATTCCATCATTGTTTTTGATGAATTTGATAAGATATGTGTCCCTATGACGAATTCTATGGGCGAGAACATCAGTACAGCTATTCAGGCGGAATTTTTAGCAATGATTGAAGGAACGACTGTTCAGGTACCATCCAAAGCAGGAGACTCTAAGACCATAAATACAAAGGATATAACATTTGTATTTCTTGGAGCCTGGGAATGCATTTATAAGAAAAGAAGACATGTAAAAGAAAAGAGATTTATAGGAATAAACGGGGCTGGAAAGTCTGAAGGTTTCCATGATGATAGATCAAGCGAAACAGAAAATACTCCTATCACAATGCAAGATCTTATTGACGGTGGTATGAGGCCGGAGCTTGCAGGAAGAATCTCTGATATATGTGTGCTTGACGAGCTTACAGAAGATAATATGTATGCCATACTTACAGACAGCAATGTATCTCCAATCGCAAAGCTCACTAAAATGTACAAAAGAGAATTCGTTGTGTCGGAAGACTATTTAAAAGACATCGCTAAAAGCGCAAGAGAGCTTCCAACAGGCGCAAGAGGTCTTTACTCCCAAATACAGAAGGATGTTAATGATGCTATTTTCGAATCTGAAGACAGTGATTCTGCGCTCGTTCTTGGGAAGAATAAATAGGAAAAATGAACCGTGGAAAAGTATTTTAAAAGGCTTTTGAATGCAGAATGCATTCGATTGAAAAAGAATTCGGAGAGAAAATATAAGAGCGTATAAAAAGTCTCGAAAGAGGGCGATGCAATGAGAAAGTACACAGTATATGAAAACTTAGGCAATAGAAAGCTTGGAGTACTTGAAATATCAGATGACAACATGTACAGATGGACTACAAGTGATGATATAGAAACAAAAGCTCCGGCACTTTTTGACAATATGCTTATGTTCGGATCTGCTGAAAGCGAATGGGTAAAACCTTTTGGGACATTTAAGAAAGTGATACCTGGTGCATTTACAAGAGGAATTTTTGATAAGATTGACGACCACGCGGGCCGCTTCACACTTATTAAAGAATCTTAAATCCTTTTTTTTACGAGCGGTCAGTAATGGATAGTAAAGGATTTAAAGCATTGTTGTCTTATTGTAAGAACGTGGAAGAAGAGGGCGGATGCGACCATATCGCATTGTGCGCTATTGATCACAGTGATACAGTCGAAGCTGTAAAAGTCGTTTTAAGCGTATAAAACTGAATAATGGTCATAAATAGTCAATATAACGTTGTTTATATTGACTATTTTTAGTTTGGTAGATTATCAAATTATTGTAAAAAAAAGAGAAACCTAAAGCGAAACTAAAAATAAACTTGAAGTTTATATTATTTGTGATAATATATTCGAGACATTAACAAAAATAAATTAAAATATGATTGATTGTATGATTTTATTATCTTGACTTTTTATGCCTTAAATATAAAAGCAAAACATATTAAGAAAAGAACGATAAATGAGGAAATCAGAGACAAAAGAATCCGAATCGCTGTACAACCTAAGTGTTCGCTTATCTCCTGATACGCTCGAAGAAGCTGTAAGAGAGCTTAAAGTTTGGGACAGAGTTTTAAAGAGCGATCAATTGGTGCAATTTGCGCTAAAGAAAGGAGAAACGAAACATGAAACCAATTAAAGAAGCAACATGGGATGCCGAAGCAGTAAGAGCAAAGTATGATGCATATAAAACCGGCATGCTGACATACGATGATTATGCAACTTATATAGTGGATTATATAAGTAAATATGTTTACTCAAAAGTCCACAAAAAAGGAGTGGATCTTAGTAAGTTCGAAGATGTGGCACAGCAGTGCATGCTCCGTATCGTTGAGAAAATTCCGAAGTATGATCCGTACATTGCAAGCCCAACATCATTCTTTGATCCCTACATCGACCAGGGAGTTAGAGAAGAGACAACGACTAACTACATGGCGACTAAGCATTATCAGAATCTTATCATTAATATGAATAAGGTGATACAGCAAACACCAAAGTTCGTAGAACTTGGCATTGTTGACTGTCTGGATGAGCGTGTTAGAACAGAAGAACTGCATGACCTTCTTGGTGGAAAGCATGCTCTCACATCTCTTGAAGCAGCAAGAGCAGCGGCAAGCAGATTGATAGTAAATATTGATGAAATACACGAAAATACTATCGAGTCAACAGACTATGTGAACCCTCTAACAGCTATTATCCAAAATGAAGAGAGTGAGAGAATTTGCAATGTTATCAGCGAGCTTTCACCGCTTAGCCAGTTCATCTGTCAGGCGTTCTTACTCGCTGTACAGCCTTATAGCAAAAAGAAGGTGCTTGAATATCTTAAAACACCTGAAGCACAACAGCGCTTCCCGGGCGAAATCCCAAACAAGGTTAATTTGAAAGATATCGAAGGCAAAATATCAAGAGTTAAGATCACTCTTGCTGAGCAGCTAAAAGAGTACGACAGCCGCGGCGAATATCGTCAGATAGCAGAGGATGTGAGCTTTGAACAGCTCGATACTCAGGACGCAGATTGCATGTTCAATAGCGGTGCATTCTACCTCAATTAATTCAAAGGCATAT
The DNA here is from genome assembly GCF_024699075.1 of Butyrivibrio sp. The sequence continues at coordinate 521 of NZ_JAILQF010000450.1, read as the reverse complement.
ATCTTCTAAGAAGGTGCATGTCTTTTTTGTACAGAAAGATGCTCACAATGTATGCTCTGACATACTGATGAAAATAGAATTTATATCAAAGGATACTACATATGGATTTATTAAGATACTTTGCTCCATCCTCAATTTATGATTCCCTTGTAGAAACGGATATTATATCAGCTTTCATTAAAGCGACGGGGCTTTTATTTATTCTTGCATTCGTTGCGGGAGTTGGCATAGCGATGCTTAAATTTTCTTTGTTTAGTGATGCCAGAGAAAAAGCAGGAGAAAAATACGAAAAAGACGTCGCTAAAGCTATAAGAAAATATACAGGATACGAGCCGCTTCAAAACCTGATATTCCAGACTCCGTATGGGACTACAGAGCTCGATATGGCTTTTGTATGCACAAAGGGCGTTTTTGCGATAGAGTGTAAGCACCATTCATCGAACTATGGCGAAGATTATATATCATATACATTTGATGATGAAGAATTAGAACATAACACAATCAACAGTAATCATATGAAG
>NZ_JAILQF010000412.1 GCF_024699075.1 Butyrivibrio sp. | reverse complement strand
ACTTCCATAAGAATCATATCCTGAGTATTCAACGCTAACATATTTACTTAGATCAATTGTAACCGGGCGTATCTTGATATAGAGAAAAACACCAGCTACAACTATTGCAAGTACCGCTACGAGAGATATAACACCAAGAATAGCCTTACTACCTGACTTCTTCTTGTCAGTACTGCCGTAAGGAGCTGTACCTGTACTGGTTGGAGCTTTCGTGTTAGAAAGATTTGCACCGCATTTAGGGCAAAAAAGGGTTCCATCTTTTAATTCTGTTCCGCAATTAGGACACTTCATATTATACCTCCATAACGAGCACTTGTGTTTTATCATAAAAATAATCATATTTTTGATATTTTTTGTATCTCAATGTTTTTTATGCTATCACCCGCCAAGTACATTGTCAATATACAGACAATATATCAACTCTAAGAAGTATATAAAGGATCCTCCATAACTTCTTATCTGGATACATCACCACATATGCTGGAGGAACAAAATTAAATACTATTAAGAATACAAATATAAATGCAGTCATTCTTTTCAAATAGATAAATACTGTCTCATTTCTAATAGTATTATATCTAATCAGTTGCCTTGTTACATTCATCATATGGCGCATACAACAAGGCATTACCCCTCAAATTTTATTTCAAAAAAAGCGCAGCATGGCTGCGCTTTTTTTGAAATATCAGCAATAAACAAGGTTACAACAAAACACATTTATCATAAATATCCCTATGTCTGTATGAATCTATATCTATATACATCCCTATATAAAGAATATTATCTTATTTGTCACAATTCATTCTATTGTACTTCAATCCTTGAAGTTATTAAGAGCATTTATAACATAGTCCTGCTCTTCATCAGTCATACCATTATACATAGGGATTGATAATACTTCCTTAGCATACTCTTCTGTTATAGGATATTCTCCTTCTTTATGGCCAAGATATGCGTAAGCTTCCTGAAGATGAGGTGGTACAGGATAATGAATTATACTTCCTATCTCTTTTTCATTTAAGTATTCAATAAGCTTATCACGGCTCTTACATTTGATAACATACTGATGCCATACACTATAGCTATTCTCTACTTCCACAGGAGTAATGATAGAAGGATTAGTTATCTTTTCAGAATATCTCTTTGCAAGTTTTCTGCGTTCATCAGTAATCTCTTTCATATACTTGAGTCTTACCTTTAAAAGCGCAGCCTGCATCTCGTCAAGTCTTGAATTAGCACCAACAACTTTATTATAGTAATGCTTATGACTTCCGTAGTTACGATATGTTTTGACATCATCAATAAGCTTTGGATCATGAGCTATAACAGCGCCTGCATCACCAAATGCACCCATGTTCTTGGTTGGATAGAAAGAAAAGCATCCAATATCGCCAAATGTTCCGACTTTCTGTCCCTTCCACATAGCTCCATGTGCCTGAGCACAGTCTTCTATAAGGAATAGTCCATGACGCTTACAGATATCTACCACCTTGGTCATATCCGTAACCTGGCCATATAAATGAACTACCATGACCGCTTTTGTCTTATCTGTAATACTACTCTCAATAGCATCAACATCAATCTGGGAATTACTATCTGGTTCTACAAATACAGGAGTAGCACCATTCATTGTAATACCCATTACGCTTGCTATATAAGTATTACCCTGTACGATGACCTCATCACCTTGACCTATGCCAAGCATACGAATACCAATCCACAGAGCATCGAGTCCTGATGCAAGACCTGCACAGTATACCTTAGAAGGCTCACAAGATTTTGTTATCCCTGTACAGCAAAAAGATTCTGAATTATTATTATCTTTTGTAGCATTATATGCAGAAAACTCTTCTTCAAATGTCTGCATTTCCTTGCCGAGTATATACCATCCTGAACGAAGTACACGAAGCGCTGCTTCCTCATATTCTTCCTGATGCTTTTTAAAGCCAAGGTCCATTCTATTTGCAAGTATTTTCATCTTCAACCTCAAGTATCAAAAAATGCAACGAGACTATTGCATTATTCACTCTTTTCTTCTGAATTTTTATTATTCTTAACAACAGTATCTATCACGAATGGAGGCCTATTTCTTGACTCTTCCAGCGCCCTCCATACATATTCTCCTATGATTCCGATCATAAATAACATAAGGCCCGATGAGAAAAGGAGTACACTCATAATTGAAGCATATCCAAGTATTGGCGTACCTTTGGTGAGCTTTTCATTAATTACAAGAATCATTCCAATAATAGCTCCTATACCAAATACAACTCCTACTACTTCCATAAATCTAAGAGGAACATATGTAAAACTCATCATAGAATCGACAACAAGTTTAAACTTCTTGGAGAAGGTCCATCTGGACTCTCCAACTTCACGGTTCTTCCTGTCAAAATAAATTTTCTCTGACCTGAATCCAAGCCACATAACCTGAAGTGTAAGAGAAGAATTCTTCTCATCCATTTTTTCAAGAACTTCTATGACCTGTCTGTCTACAAGATAGCAGTCGCATCCGCCCTTAGGCATATCCTTATTGATGAGCTTACGCACAATGCGATAATACATTCCGGCAAAGAACTTCTTAACAGCACCCTCATCTCTGGATCTACGAATTGCAAG
>NZ_JAILQF010000097.1 GCF_024699075.1 Butyrivibrio sp. | reverse complement strand
TGGAAATACAGGCACCATAAAAAATGTGACAGGTTATTACCTTTCAGCTAACATGATGTATGCTGTAGATGAAGAATGGAATACTGTTTATTTATTCAAAATATCCGATGAATCAATGGATGTAAGGCAAAAAGGCTTTGGATGCATGGGAGGTAATGTAACATCAAACGGAACCTATGTGACCGGCAAGCCCGAATACATAAACGAATATGATATCGAATTCGCCTTTACAGAAGATGAACTTACTGCAATCAAGGAGCTACTGGATCAAAACGACCTCGATTACGAAGAATACTTCGAAACTGCTATTCTTTACGGAATCTTTGAGACATCTCAGGGTAATGCAGCTTTTGATGATGGCTCTTTGGTATCCGGAAGATGGTTCACCTCCTATGCTCCACATGGTTTTACCAGAAACTTAAACCTCTTCATATCAGATGATGGAGCTATCTATTTTGAATCCGGCTATAATGCTGATCAGGATACTGCTTTTATTACAACAGATTCAAACGTCTCATCTATGCCATCAAAAGAAAGCGATGACAATTAAAAGGAAAATAATATGAAAATGATGAAAAAGAAGGTAGTCGTTGCCACAGCTTTAGGACTTACAAGTATGGTTCTTGGTGCTGCATGTGGCTATGGTCCTCCTACATATGAATATGATGCTGAAAGTACTATGCAAAGCTCTGCAGATGCAGATAACGCAGATACTACAGAAAATAGTACTGATGATGTAGAAGATAATAATACTAATAATACAGAAAACAATACAGATGATATAGAAGATGATTTTTATGATGTCGAACCAGCTTGCGTTTACGGCCCGCCTTCAGCATTCTGATCACAATATTTACCATCTTTAAGCGGTACATATATCTGATCGCGTATTTAACTCCTTGCGAATTTGATAACATTGGCAGATTATCAAATCTCAAGGAAAGTCACTAATTTATATTATGTGAAGTTTGAGTATAAAAAACAGACTATGAATAATAATAAAATGAAATTATCGCACCTTGATAAGCAATATAAGCTTAGAAAAAAACTGTTTGAACAGCCGGTTCTCAAGCAGCTTTTTTTCGAACTGACTCTTAACTGCAATGAACACTGCTTTCATTGCGGCTCAAGATGCGGCGAAGTAAAGTCAGATGAAATGAATCCCGGCGAATGGAAGGACATTCTGGATCAGATAAAAGAAGATTTCGATGGCTCTCTTCCGCAGATCAATGTAACAGGAGGCGAGCCCCTTTTATATCCCGGCTTTGAAGAAGTAATGAGCTATGCTCATAAGCTCGGTTTTAAATGGGGTATGACTTCCAATGCTATATTAATAACACCTGAAGTAGCCAAAATGCTCAAAAAATGCGGCATGAACACCATCTCAGTAAGTATAGACGGTCTTCCGGATACCCATGATAGTATACGAGGTCTTAAAGGCGCCTATGACAGAGCCATGGAAGGAATTCAAAATCTTATCGATCTTAACTTTCTGGACAGCATCATGGTAACAACTGTTGTAAATCATAAGACTATAAAAGAGCTTGAACCCCTTTTTGAAATTATGAAAGACGTAGATATCGACAGCTGGCGTGTCATGGGAATAGAACCTATAGGAAGAGCTCTTGATCATCCAGAGCTCCTTCTTACTAATGAAGATCATAAAAATATAATGGAATTTATTCGAAGCAAAAGAGCTGATAACTATCCTGTCACCTACGGATGCTGTCACTACCTTGGTCTTGATCTTGAACGTGAAGTCAGAGACTGGTACTTCTTCTGTATGGCAGGAATTACTGTTGCAAGTATCACTGTCACAGGAGACGTGTATTCATGTCTTGATATAGACAGAACTCAGGAAGGAATCATCCAGGGCAATATACACCAAAGACGATTCTCTGATATCTGGTATAACGAGTTTAAAGGCTTTCGCTACGACAGAGGCGCAGATGACGAAAAGTGCATAGACTGCAAAAGTCGTAAATACTGCATGGGAGGCTCATTTCATACCTGGGACTATAATAATAAAACCCAGCGACTGTGCCTTAAAAATGCACTATTTAAAGATGCTCTGTGAGTACTTAAAAAGACATGTGAAGCCTCACACGACTGTTATGAAGTGACCTTTGTCAAGACGTAAATTTTGTGCTCAACAAACTTTTTTCAAGACCGTCACATTTATTTGTTCTGTCAGCATTTGAAAGGTGCTCTGATTTAACAGTTCCCGGCATGTG
>NZ_JAILQF010000335.1 GCF_024699075.1 Butyrivibrio sp. | reverse complement strand
GTATGGACCAGCCTCGAGGAGCAGATAGTACTTGATCCCGGTAGTCAGTATTTTATCAGTATAACTGCGACCAATGAATCAGGCTATTCTCAGGGAGCTTTTGATTATTATATTACCGATTACAACTATTATTTTGGAATGAAGAGTTTTTATGTAAATCTTGATGGAAGTATTACTGAAGAGTATAACGCAGGAGAATAAGGAAAGCGGAACTTGATTTGAGGATTGTTTATGAGTGATCAGTACAGACACGAACTTAAATATCTTATCAAATGTAGCGATAAAGACCTTCTTAAGCTGCGACTTAAGCATCTTATGAAGTATGATCCACATGCAGGAAATGATGGCTACATGATAAGATCCATATATTTTGATGATTACTGGAACAGCGCCTTTGAAGATAAGGAAGCAGGAATCCTGGAAAGAGCCAAGTGGAGGATCAGAATTTATAACTGCCAGGATACTTCCATAAAGCTTGAAAGGAAGAAAAAGTATGGAAGCTATATCTTCAAGGAATCGGCAAGCCTTACTAAAGATGAGGCTTTAAGCCTTATAGAAGGCGACTATCTTTTTTTACTAAAAAAAGATAATGAGCTCTTAAAACAGTTCTACGTGGAATGTATTACAAAGCTTATGAAGCCAAGAGTAATTGTTGACTATGACAGGCTGCCGTTTATTTTGCCGGAAGGAACTGTGAGAGTTACTTTCGACTTGGATGTAAGGGCAGCAGTCCTTTCAAATGACATCTTTGATAAGGATCTTCCTGCATTATCCTGTATGGAGGAAGGCAAGTGCATTATGGAGGTCAAGTTCACTGAGTTTCTTCCAAAGGCTGTCAAAGAGGCGATTCCGGCGGGAGCTTTGGATATAACAGCATATTCCAAATTTGCTATATGTGCATATAAAACAGCTTATCTTCACGGATTTAATTACTATGAGGAAACAGGAACCATAAGATCTGATTCAGGAGGATTATTATGAGTGTAAAAGATGTAATCAAAAATTCTTTCCTTAATTCTGAAAACTTTACTGATACGGATGCGGAACAGATAGTGGTATCACTTATAGCTGCACTTATACTTGGACTTTTTATATTTTTGGTATACAGGAGCTTTTATGCCGGAGTTATATATTCCAAGAGCTTTGCAGTGACTATAGTCGGTATGACTGTCCTTACATGCATGGTAACTCTTGCAATAAGTACCAATGTCGTTATATCACTTGGTATGGTCGGCGCCTTGTCTATAGTAAGATTCAGGACTGCGATCAAGGATCCGCTTGATCTTTTATATCTTTTCTGGGCGATAACAGCAGGAATTACAGCCGGTGCACAGATGTATATGCTGGCGATATGCAGCAGTATCATAATGCTTCTTGTCATCATAATCTTTTATGCCAAAGCCTCAGGTCCTTCTATATATGTGGCAGTAATCCACTATACAGGCGATGATACTGGAGATAAGATAATCCAGGAGCTTGGCAAAATGAAATATTGCATTAAATCCAAAACTCTCAGAGGGCAGGAGACAGAGATGGCTATAGAACTGTCTGTAAAAAATAATAATCTGTTCTTTGAAGAAAAAATAAGGAATATTGACGACGTCAAGGACATAACCCTTATCCAGTACAACGGGGAATATCATGGGTGAGTAAAAAATATTAGACATCAAAAAGCTTGACTTTTAAATATACAATCATTAAAATGATGATTAAATGCATTGATGGTGTAGCGGATACCGCTAAGAAGACTTGTTTTCCCAAATGGTTAGAAAGAGATGAAGGATCACCGGCTGAAAGTCCTTCAGGGTAAAGACAGGATCGGAACTTTCGCACCGGAGCAGATCTTATGAACAGCATTTAGATGTATATGTTTTTGAACAAGGATTCAGAGGTGTATAGATTTAAATTGCCAAGTAGTTTGATTCGTTACGCGCGTTAAGCGATTTGAGAGTCTGCCGGATTTATATTATAGGCAGGAACACGGGTGGTACCGCGGATTATTATGATAATTCGTCCCTTGCAGATGCGATATGCATTTGCAAGGGACTTTTTTGTTGCAATAGACCTGGAAAAATATGTGATCATAGTTTTCCGGGTGCTGGCAAGAAGCAGAAACGGAGGAAGGAAATGTTAGAGAACGCTGCATTAACAGAGAAGATCGAAGCGATTCGTAGCGAGATCAAAGAAAAAACTGAGAGCATTGATACATCAAAGCTTGTATATGAAGCAAGAAAGAGCTTCATGGATCCTAAGGCTGGTAAGATCAGCGCACTTATGAAGGAAATGAAAAATGTTCCAAAGGAGTCAAAGGCTGAATATGGTAAGGCTGTAAATGATCTTAAAGCATGGGCACTTGAAAGATTTGATGTAATCGACAAGAAGATGAAGGAGAAGGAAGCAAAGCTTAGATACGAGAATGAGAAGATCGACGTAACTATGCCAGCTAAGATCAGAAAACCAGGTAACCTTCATCCTGTAACTCAGATGAGAGAGACTCTTATAGATATTTTCGCAGGAATGGGTTTTGAGATTTTCGAAGGATCTGAAATAGAGAATGATTATTATAACTTTACTGCACTTAATACTCCTGCAGATCACCCTGCAAGAGATATGCAGGATACTTTCTATTTAAGTCCTGAATATCTTCTTCGTACACAGACATCAGCAGGTCAGATCCACGTAATGGAGAATCAGAAGCCTCCGATCAAGATCCTTTCACCAGGTAAGGTTTTCCGTTCTGATGATGATGCTACACACTCACCTATGTTCTCACAGATGGAAGGTCTTGTAGTTGATAAGAATATCAACCTTTGCGACCTTAAGGGAGCACTTGATCTTTTCGTACAGAAGATCTACGGCGAAGGTACAAAGACAAGACTTCGTCCTTCATACTTCCCATTCACAGAGCCATCTGTAGAAGTTGACTGCAGCTGCTTCGAATGCGGCGGTAAGGGATGCAGCCTTTGTAAGGGTACAGGCTGGATCGAAGTTCTCGGCGGTGGTGTTGTTAATAAGAAGGTACTTGAGAACTGCGGAATTGATTCTAACGAATATAGTGGTTTCGCATTTGGTATAGGTATCGAGCGTATCACAATGCTTAAGTATGGTATCAATAACATCAAGCTCTTGTTCGAGTCAGACCTTGATGTTCTTGATCAGATTAACCACTACGAATAAAGACTAGTTGAATACACAGTATTCAACTAGAAGAAGTGGCGCCGCAAAGCGTCACCACTTCCGAGAAAAAGCGTTGAATGCGTTGCATTCAACTAGGAGAAGTGGCGCCGCAAAGCGTCACCACTTCCGAAAAAAAGTTCGGATGAAATATAAAAACCAGGAGGAATCAAAATGTTAGTACCTTTAAGTTGGCTTAAAGATTATGTAGATATAGATATTGAACCCAAAGAACTTGAGAAGAAGCTCTTTTCATGCGGTTTTGAAGTAGAAGAAAGCTGGGAAGTCGGTAAGGATATTTCCAAGGTTGTAGTAGGACAGGTAGAGACTTGCGAAGATATTCCTGATACTCACCTTCATGCATGCACAGTAAATGCTGGTGCTCACGGAACATTCAAGGTTGTCTGCGGTGCTGATAATGTTAAGGCAGGCGGCAAGTATCCTCTTGCACTTGACGGAGCTACAGTTATTGAGACTGCTAAGGATCATGTTACTGTTGTAGGCGTTGCTACTATCAAGAAGGGCAAGCTTCGCGGATATGATTCTGAAGGTATGCTCTGCTCAGGTGTTGAG
>NZ_JAILQF010000332.1 GCF_024699075.1 Butyrivibrio sp. | reverse complement strand
ATTCTATGATGTGAAAAAAGGCTCTGTAAAGGTAGACGGAATTGATGTTCGTGATGTTTCTCTCAGATCCCTTAGAAATGAAGTCGGCGTCCTAATGCAGGATCCATTTATTTTCAAGGGGTCAATCATCGACAATATTCGTTACGGAAAATGGGATGCTACAGATGAAGAATGTATGGAAAGTGCCAAGCTTATTCATGCAGACAGGTTTATAAATCGTTTTTCGGGTGGATATTATCACATGCTGGAGGAACGCGGCGCTGATCTGTCAGCAGGAGAGAGACAGCTTATCAGTTTTGCAAGAATTGTCCTTAAAAATCCTTCGATCATTATAATGGATGAAGCTACAAGTGCTATTGATACAGATACAGAAATGATCATAAAAGAAGCTCTGGATGAGCTTACCAGAGACAAAACTACGTTTATTGTAGCTCACAGGCTTTCAACAATTAAAAATGCTGATGAGATCCTTTATATCGGAGATAGAGGAATACTTGAATCCGGTAGTCATGAAGAGCTTATAAGAAAGAGGGGGTATTATTATGATCTTGCAAGTATCTGAGACAGAATCTGTTAAAAAGAATATAGAGAACAACTTTCGAAAGAAGGACAATTCTTAACTAATAACTTAAACAATCAAAAGGGGATTTTAAAGGCATTGAATGATACTTGGCGGTGAAACAGTGGTACATCTTAAAGGAAATGGCCTTGGAGGCCGTAACCTGGAGATAAATTGATGAAAAGCAGCTTATTCTACAAGGCTTTTAATTATATCTATGTACTGTAATGTGAGTTTTGAAGGACGTATAGCAGTTGGAAGAATATAGCCTATTTCCATGTAATCATCAACCTTTAATTGCTTTGCGATGATATTGGGACCATTTAATTCTTCGCTTATTACACCACTACATATCGTATAGCCATTTAATCCGATAAGCATATTAAAAAGGGTGGCTCGATCACAGACGATAAGTTCCTTATCACTATCTAAAGTGCTAAGTATTTCTTCTGAAAAATAAAAGGAATTATGACTGCCTTGTTCATAGGAAAGTCGTGGATATGGTTTTAAATCTTCAGGTTTTAATGATTTCTTTTTAGATAAGGGGCTGTTTTTTCCAATAAAAACATGAGGCCTTGCTGTGAATAAGGGTTCAAATGACAGACCATTATCACGCAGGGCTTTTCTTATTACTGTTTCATTAAATTTGTTCAAATATATAATTCCGATCTCACTTCTAAGATGGGTGACATCATTAATGATTTCATATGTCTGAGTTTCTCTCATGTGGAATTCATACTTCTCTTTACCGAAATCTTTTAAAAGCTTTACAAAGGCTTCTACCACGAAGGAATAGTGCTGAGAGGAAACAGAAAAGCGCTGCTTGATAGTCTCCTTGCCAGTATACCTTGCGTTTATAAGCGCGGTTTGTTCAAGGACTTGCCTTGCATATCCCAGGAACTCGTCACCTTCTTTGGTTATTTCAATTCCTTTGTTAGAGCGGGAAAAGAGGGTGATATCATATTCTTTTTCCAATTCATGAATGGCTGATGTGAGACTGGGCTGAGCAATGAAAAGCTTTTGCGCAGCCTCTGTAATATTGCCTGTTTCAGCTACAGTTACTGCATATTGAAGCTGTTTAAGTGTCATAGGAATCGGCCTTCCTTTTCAATAGGATTTTATATACTATATCATGTGTCCATAGAAAAAATCTATGGGAATATACATATTTTATATATTTTTCCTGATAGCTGCGAGGGGCTATAATTCAGTCAATTACTGGCAAGGGAGGAAGTTAAAATGAGTAAAGTTACAACACCATGCAGATATGATTTTGTAGGAAGTTTTTTAAGACCACAGCGCCTTAAGGATGCAAAGGCAGATTTTGCAAACGGAAAAATCAGTCAGACAGAATTAGATCTAATTGTAAATGATGAGATCACAAAGGTTGTGAATAAGCAGAAGGAATTGGGATTTCATGTGATCACAGATGGCGAATTCAGAAGAACCTTCTGGCATCTTGATTTTATGTGGGGATTTGAAGGAGTAGCACATGAGGCAACAGGTAACGGTGTTGCTTTTGATGCAGAGCTTGCAGTACTTGATGATACTTATCTTGTTGGAAAGATTAAGGCAAAAGCTCATCCTTTTGTAGAGTATTATAAGTTTTTGAAACAGTTTGAGGATGAAAATACTGTTGCGAAGTATACTATTCCAGCACCGGCTCAGACATTTCAGCAGATGATAGTTCCTGCAAATTATGAGACAACGAGAAAATTTTATTCTACAAATGAAGAGTTGATCGAAGATATCGCAAATGCATATAAAGATGTAATTAATCAGTTTTATGAGGCAGGATGCCGCAATCTTCAGTTTGATGACTGCACCTGGGGAGCAATTGTAGGTGATGCTGCAAAACAAAGATATGCTTTACTTGGAATTGATATTGAAGAAGTCAAAAAGCAGCTTCTTGAGGTTAACAACAGGTCACTGGAAGGAAAGCCTGAGGATATGGTAATTACTTCACATATTTGTCGAGGAAACTATCATTCTACATTCTTTGCAAGTGGATCTTATGATTCTGTTGCAGATTATGTATTTGCGAAGGAAAACGTAGATTCGTTGTTCCTTGAATATGATGATGAAAGATCAGGTGGATTTGAACCTCTTGAAAAAGTTTCTAAGGATAAAAAAGTAGTTCTCGGACTTATCACAACCAAAACACCTGAGCTGGAAGATAAGGAGACGATAATCAATAGAATCCATGAAGCAGCTAAGTATATTCCCTTAGACAGACTTTGCCTTAGCCCCCAGTGCGGATTTGCATCCTGCGAGATTGGAAACAAGCTTACAGAAGAGCAGCAGTGGGACAAGCTTAGACTTGTTAAGGAGATAGCAGAGAAAGTGTGGGGAGAATAAGTTTACAACCATGTGAAAATCCAGCATCTAAAGGTAATGGGTTTTCTGACTGAAACATAATATGACGTAAGGGTCAAAAGTCATTTCGATTCGAGCTTGCTCGAAATCGAATATGAATTTATGACCCGCAAAACATGAGCAAAGTAGCACGTAGTGCGGATTTGCGAATCTTTTAGGATTGTGAGAGTTTCGAAGAAACGGAACAATCCGTTAGTCATAAGGTGTCAAAAGGAACTTTTGACACCTACCTCATAATATTATTCATAAGTATATTTAAGATATACAAGTTAAACTCGCAAAAGCTTCGCTTTTTGCTTGTTATAAAATCACTGCTGACGCAGTTCTACGGGTACGGGGCTTATAACCCCGCACCCGAAATCAAGATATTCCCACCACCTAAAGGTGATGGGTTATCTTGATCATTTTATATATAACATAAGCATACATAATTATTATAAAAAATAATTATAAAAAGATTGCTGGAGACTATATCAGCGATCTTTTTGTTTTATTAAAAAAAATATAATGCTATTTAATACATAAAGAACACTTAATGTTAAACTCGCAAACGCTTCGCTTTTTGCTCGTTATAAAATCGCGCTGACGCAGTTCTACGGGTACGGGGCTTATAAACCCCGCACCCAAAATCAAGATATTCCCACCACCTAAAGGTGATGGGTTATCTTGATCATTTTATATATACTACACTAAAACTTCGTACATAGAGATTAGTTCTTTACTGGCAATTTGATTTCCTTAGACATTTAACAAATGATATTTTTGACTTAACCATAATTTATTAACTGCCAAGTTATCAAATATGCATAGATCATAGGTGTTTACAAAATGGGAAGTATGAGTAATATATCCAATGAATAAATCT
>NZ_JAILQF010000310.1 GCF_024699075.1 Butyrivibrio sp. | reverse complement strand
ATCTGCCTACAGGTCCTTGAAGAGCTTGGTATTAATATCCCTGTATGCGGAATGGTCAAGGATGATAACCACAGAACAAGAGGCCTGTATTTTAACAACGAAGAGCTGCCTATAGACAGACGAAGCGAAGGATTCAAGCTTATAACCAGGATCCAGGACGAAGCCCACAGATTCGCTATAGAATATCACAGGTCTCTAAGAAGTAAAGCCCAGGTAAGGTCTGTACTTGATGATATTCCCGGAATTGGAGCCGCCAGAAGGAAGGCCCTTATGAGAGACTTCCAGTCAATTAAGGATATCAAGGAAGCTTCAGTCGAAGAGCTTTTAAAAGTTCCTGAACTCAGGGAAAAAGAAGCTGTGGCTGTCTATGAGTTCTTCCATAAAAAAGAGCAGTAGATCACTTCTTTGCAATTATATTTTCAAAATAAGTTTTCGAAATGTGGATTGGCATTTAGAGGGTGCTTTACTTCATTGAGCATTCTATACTGCGACGGCGGATAACCTGTGCTTTTTTTGAAAGCACGGGTGAAAGCTGTTCCACTTGCAAAGCCTGACTGATATGCAATATCTGTAACAGATAGCTCTGGATTTGATAGAAGCATTTGGGCATAGTTTATCCGCATCTGTTGCAGATACTGATAAAAGGTCATGCCTGTATACTCATTAAATATCCTCTCGAAATGGTATTTGCTAAAGCCCGCAAAAGCAGCTGCTTTTTCAAGACTAAGGTCTTGTGTAAAATGTTCTGAAATATAGGAGCAGATATTACTTAAGGCAATGCTGTTTTTCAAGGAATTAGTAGAATACGAATCTGTTTTTCTGAACAGATCTATATTTTTCCCACACAAAGAAATAAATTGAATAAGTATAGAATAAATCTCAAGCTCGCCATAAGGCTCAAGCTCTGTGAAAGCTATAATGCTGTCATCATCCGGGATCTCGCTCATGTGGAAGTGTGTTGCATGACCAAAATAAAGCTGCATGATCTGATTAAGATGATCGCAGAGCTTATCATACAGATCCTTGGGGCAGGTCTTCTTTCTGATGTGTAGAGCAGGAGACATCAGACGAAAGGCTTTGTCTATCTCGCGAAGGGATATGATACCGGAAAAGTCGGCCTGTATATATATCCTGTCACCTGGAGATGGAGAGAAGATTTCATGAAGGACTGCAGGGCATATAACAAGGATATCATCGATATCTACATGATAGATCTGATTGCCACAGATTACCTTATAAGGAGCACCCTTAGGCCATATGATCTCGACATCGGTATGCCAGTGAGGCGGAAAGTCAGAATGGAGCCTGTTTATAAACATGCGCAGATTGGTGTTGATCTTGTGATTGATCTTTTCTTTGGCGTTAGAGTTTAGAACAAGCGGACTTTTCACTATAAATCACCTCCTGGCATGGTGAATCTGTGATCATAGAATAAATAGCAATTATAGTATCATATGATGAGCCCAAATCGCTGTGTTTAAATTTCATGATTTTGGGTCTAAATACAGCTGCATGCATATAAGCAGTGATCTTTACGTCACATTATAGCATAGATAAAATTCAAAGATTTTGAAAAACTATATTAAATATATTAAATATCAGAATAATCATACACAAACTATACTTTTGTTCATACAAAGAGCAATTTTGGTATGATTTATAGCAATTTTTTTAAGGCATTAATATATCTACTACATTAGAGTTGTAATTAGGATGGGATCAAAAACTATATAATTCAAAATGGGAGGTATGGGTATGAGAAGAAAGATATTGTCAATTTTCTTTGCAGCAGTATTGTCTGCAACAACTCTTGTCGGCTGCGGTGGTTCTGCATCAGAAAACGGTACGCAGGTAGAAGATTCGCAAACACCGACTTCATCTAAAGTTAAGCAGACAGATGGCAAGAATCTTCCGACACTTACTACAGAGCCCATGACGATTACTCTTTGGGATATTTCAACAGAAGATCCTAATAAGGGTATTGCCGAAGCTGCTGTAGCAAGATTTATGGCTGATTATCCCAATATTACTGTTAATCAGGTACATCAGCAAAATGACAATTATAAGCAGCAGCTTGTAGTTGCAATGAGTTCAGGTCAGGCACCCAATATCTATTGTCACTGGGGCGGCGGTCCTATGGCAGAGTATTATAAGTCGGGATTTGCCAATGACATCACAGATATGTATGCCAAGTATGATCATCCGGAGTATGTCGAGGCTGCAGTTGCTCAGTCAACCTATGACGGTAAGATGCTTGCTATTCCTTTTAGTGGACTTACAGGTTGTGACATCTTTTATAACAAGACTATCTTTGAAGATCTGGGCATAGAGGTTCCTGAAACAATTGATGAGCTTGAAGCAGTTTGTGACAAACTTAAAGAAAATGGAATCATCCCATTTAGCCTTGCAAATGCATCTAAGTGGACAGGATCCATGTACTATATGTATCTGGTAGCTCGTCATTCAGGAAATGCTGAGTTTGACGCTGCATATACTCAGGAAAACGGAGGATCTTTTACCAGCCCGGCATTTATATATGCTGGTGAGAAGATTCAGGATTGGGTTAAAAAAGGATACTTCCCGGACGGTGTTAACTCGCTCTCTGCTGATGATAACCAAGACAGAGCACTTCTCTATGATGGATCAGCAGCTATGATGCTTCATGGTTCATGGCAGGTTGGCGGAATTAAATCTGATAACGAAGAATGGTACAACGAGAACATCGGGGTTTTCCGTTTCCCGGAAGATTCAGAGGCTAAGGCTGCCGGTGTACCTCAGGATGTAGAGATAGGTACAGCTATAGGAATGGGAATGACATTCAACTGCTTCAAGGAAGACGGATCTGTTGATCAGGAAATGCTTGATGCATGTTATGTACTTGCAACACAGTATTTTAACGATGATACATATAACGCAGCTCAGGTTGCTGCAGGTACGGTTCCTTCTATCAAGGGATTTAATGAGAATATCGAAGATCCTAATAATAAATACATCATAGACCAGTTCTTTAAAGCATCAAATGTACAGCTGTGGTACGACCAGTATTTACCTGCATCTGTTACTGAGGTTCATAAGAACTGTATGACAGAGCTCTTTGGTCTTGAGAAGACTCCTTTGGAGATAGGTCAGGAACAGGATGCTGCAATGCAGAAGGCACTGGAAGAATAAGTCTATACGTTTTTAATGATATGAGGCTGCCCACAGGATACTAATCCTGCGGGCAGTTTGTTAAGTAAAACAATTTGACCTGGTTATTATAAAGAGGAGGGGCTATATGGAGAAGGGCAATAATATTGGGCTTGCCAAAGCAAAGGCCAGAAGCACTCAAAAGGCAGCAACTATCTTCCTTATGCCGGCACTGATACTTATAGTTTGTTACATCGTATATCCTGTCATTGATACTTTTGTGATAAGCGGCTATAAATGGAATGGCATATCTTCTGACAGAGTTTTTATAGGCTTTGATAATTGGAAGAGTCTTGCCTTGGATGAGATGTTCTGGAAATCTTTTTTGCATAATCTTATCGTAATGGTATTCTCAATCCTGTTGCAGATACCTATAGGTATGCTTCTTGCCACATTCCTGGATGCAGGAGGCAAGAAATTTAATGCTTTTAAAGTAATATGGTTTTTGCCATATCTTATGAGCTCTGTTGCTATCGCATTCTTGTTTGTATATGCGCTTGCGACTAACGGAGGTCTTATTTCTTCACTTGCAACCATTATTCTGGGTAAAAAAACCACAATAGATCTTTTGGGAACAGCGCCTAATGCTCTATATACCATAATAGGCGTCATGGCCTGGCAGTTTACACCATTTTATATGGTCTACTTTATTGCGGGTTATGGCAATATCGACACCACTATATACGAAGCAGCTATTATAGATGGAGCTACAAGAGGACAATACTTGCGCCATATAGCGATTCCTCTTCTGGGGCCGATCTTCAAGACAGCGTGTACTATGTCTCTTATAGGATCATTAAAGTATTTTGACATGATCTGGAATATGACACAGGGAGGACCTGCCGGTACTACAGAACTTATGGCAACGTATATGTACAAGCTGTCATTCCAACAGTTCAACATGGGATATGGCTCGACAGTTGCAGCCGGTATGTTCATATTGATAACAGCTATAGCACTTCTTTTTAACAAGGTATTTAAGGTTAAGGAGGATTACTGATATGAGTGAAAATATACAAATGGACATATCGCAGGCACCAGCTGGTGAAGATATTATAGAAAAAAGGGATGGCACAATCATAGGTAATACGGCTGATAGAACTAATGATAGAGAAAAAGCGAAAAAAGATGATTACAAAATATCAAGGATAAAATCCGTAATAGCATGGACTATAGCAGGTTTTTTTGCAGTGATATGGCTTGTCCTTACGCTTACACCATTTTTCTTCATGATAATGAATTCATTTCGTAAGCAGTTTGATATGTTGCAGCAAGGCGTGTTTCATCTTCCGGATCCCTGGTATTTTCAGAACTACGTAGAGGTGGTGACGCATGGATTTTTCGGGTACTTTTTTAGAAGTGTTATAGTAGTTGCGATATCGCTTGTTCTGATGCTCATCATATCTTCGTTTGCAGCATATCCATTGTCGAGGATGAAGTTTAAGCTAAATGGATTTATATATGCAACAATCGTAGCAATGATGTCAGTTCCTATGCATGTTACACTTATTCCGATTTTCAAACTTACAACGTCCGTTGGGCTTTATGACTCACTTTGGTCACTTATAGGACCATATGTTGCATTTGCACTTCCTATGTCGGTTTTCATACTAACGGCTTTTATGAAAACAATACCAAGAGAAGTTGAGGAATCAGCTGAGATTGATGGATGCAATCTCTATCAAAATTTCTTTAAGATGATACTTCCGCTTTCGAAGGCAGGATTATCTACGCTTTCAATCTATAATGGAGTAGCTATGTGGAATGAATTTGCATTTGCCAACACATTTTTAATATCTCCCGAAAACAAGACTCTTCCGCTTGCTCTAGGACAGTTTAAGGGTGAGCATTCCCTGAATATTCCGATCAATATGGCTGTATTGACGCTGTCGGTTCTGCCAATGATCATTTTATTTATAATATTTCAGGATAAGCTGGTTAAAGGAATGATGGCAGGTGCAGTTAAAGGTTAACATTATTGGAGGAAAAATATTTCCGGAATCAGGTTTTAATAAAAAATGATATAAATATCATAAAAAACAAAATATACAAAAGATCCAGAAGAGATAAAATAATATAGTAAATGCAATTCATATAGACATAAGGAGAAGGTATATATGACGATCTATGTTGACGTAAATGCAAAACATGATGGTAACGGATCAAAAGAACTTCCATTTAGAAGAATAGGTGAAGCAGCCAAGGTTGCAAAGCCGGGTGATGAAGTTCTTGTAGCACCAGGAACATACAGAGAGTATGTAGATCCTGTAAATGCAGGAACAGAAGAAAAGAGGATTGTGTATAAGAGTACCGAGCCTCTTGGAGCTATCATAACAGGTGCAGAAAAGCTTACGGGATGGACCAGATATGAAGGGGATGTCTGGAGTGCGAGAGTTAAAAATGGAATCTTTGGATCATATAATCCGTATACAACACTTGTATATGGCGACTGGTACTTCGCTACACCCAACAAGCATACAGGATGCGTGTGGCTAAATGATGAAGCCTTATATGAAGCTCTTGGCATTGAAGAAGTAATAGAAGCTAAGGTATATGACTGCTCATGGGATCCTGAAAGATCTACAAGAAAGTGGTACGCACAGCAGGATACAGAGACTGATGAAACAGTATTTTATGCAAACTTTGGAGGAGCTGATCCTAATAAAGAGAATGTAGAGATCAATGTAAGACGTGAATGCTTCATGCCTAGTAAAGAAGGCATCGGTTATATCACAGTAAGCGGATTTAATGTTAATAAAGCTGCTACAACATGGGCACCTCCTGCAGCATATCAGGACGGAATGATCGCACCACACTGGAGTAAGGGCTGGATCATAGAAGACTGCGAGATATGGGGCAGTAAGTGCGCAGGAATCTGCGTAGGACGCTACT
>NZ_JAILQF010000299.1 GCF_024699075.1 Butyrivibrio sp. | reverse complement strand
GAGCCTTATCCATGTTCTTATTCATCTCTGACAACTGATTCATCTGCATATTTCCGATATCAGTTGCTTTCTTTTCCATTACGGCAAGTTCTTCTTCCTTTTTGGCTGTATCACCGCCTCTGCCGGAATCTTGTTTTATCTCTGCTTTCAGAACGCCAGTTTTGCCTTCCATCTGCTTTTTGATTCCTTCCTGTGCTCTTACCTGCTTCATCGCAGAACTGGCACATAAGAGAGATCTTGTCATAACATTTGAAATAGCCATCTGCGCCTCCTTTCTTTTTATTAACATTTGTTAACCATCAAGGTAAAAAAAATCGCTACTATTCACACTTCAATATCCATCGATCCACCGATATCTGGTTGCTGTACTTCCTGTGTTGTCATTACTGGCATATCCATTCCTCCACCAAGTGAAAGTGATACTCCACTATCATAATTTCCTGAAAAGTTTGCCTTTCCTGCATTCTCTTTTTCTGACTGTAACCTGTCAAATAATGCCTTAAGATATTTAAGATCTGCTTTTAATATATCCCTGGCCTCATCTGATCTGTGCTTAACCTTGAGCTGCTCAAGGTCTTCCGATGTCATAGAGCCTGATAGAGCTTCTGACATCTCATCAAGTTCCTCATCAAGCTCTACAGTTTCTTCGGCCATTTCCATCATCTCATCAGCACTAAGTTCCAGCTTCTCCATCAGAGCCTCAAACTCTTCCTGCTCAAGTTCTCTTATCTCTTCTTCTGATTCCGCATCCGGAGCGGCTTCTTCTGGCTCAGCAGGAATCTCTTCAGCTCCCTCAAGGTTTCTTTCAGCAGTCTCTTCCATCTTGAGGTTCTTCTTTTTCTTATCGCAGGCTCTCATGACCATTTCAGCATGAAGTATAGCTCTGAGGATCTCTTCTTCATCCACATCACCATTTTTAAGCTGCTTCTTCAACAATCCAATTTTGGCACGTATGCCATTCGAAACCTGCATGGCCTTCGTAGATGTTTTTGCCTGTAATACCTGTGAAGAAACCTGCTTAAAGCTGTACAGAACCGGTTTCTTTTTCTTTCCTGTCTGCTTTGTAGGCTTGCAGATTCCAATGGTTCCAACATGATTGCCATAGGCATCATAGAGTTTTTTTCTGTAATGCGTCGTATTCCCGCTTACATTCACTTCCCATCCGCCATTCACATGATCACCTCCTGTTCGCAGTAAACTGCTCATAACCACATGATAATGCGGTTCCAGATATCTATTTCAGTATGATTCTGAATTCTTATGGTTCCTTCATGTATTTCCCCAGCGCCAATTTCTCCCCATCCGCCACCGCCGCCAATTCCCGGAATCTTATAGTAACCTCCCACTGCAAAATAGAACCATCCCTCTTCTGATAGCGCCTCGGGATATTTGTTAAGCAAAGCTTTCCCATCAATATAAATGTACTCATCATCAAAATCTGTCACAACAGCCTGGTCAAAATCAGTATAGATATTATCAAGGTCACCTGTATAACAAACAGAACTTATCATTCCTATATCATTTGTTCTTTTATATGAACAAGCCTTAATAATGCCTATAGTAGCAGTGACAACAATTATCATCAAAGCTATTCCGGTCGCGAGCGCCTTTGTATTGTATGCTTTTCTATCTATTATCTTTTCCAGCCTCTTTTTCAGAACCATATAACTGTCATCCCATGCAAAAGACATTCCAATGTCACATCCCAGCTTTTTCCTTGACATCATCATGCTTTTAGCACTTCCAATGATAGTATCTCCATAATCGCAAACATCTATTTTGTTTCTCTGTATTGTAACCGTATCACATATATCTTCTAGATCTCTTTTAAGATAGCCTACGCATAGATGCATCCCTTGCATAATTACTCCTTCGCTCATCCTTATATCATCTTTATCAGATAACATCTGTTAACGGTTAATACTTGTTATCAATTTTATTATTGTTATCAATAACATATTATTTAACGAATTTGAATAAGAAAAAATGTAAAGATACACATACAAAAAAAGACACTTCTTAGAATCTCTTCTAAAAAGTGTCTTATAATTATATACCTTATTGCTGACTATTAGTCTGCTACGTATGGCATAATTGCAAGA
>NZ_JAILQF010000251.1 GCF_024699075.1 Butyrivibrio sp. | reverse complement strand
GATGGATTATGGATTTCCTAACCGTGGCCAGCAATGCCAGCCCTACTACAATATTAATTTCACTTAATCCTAGCACTTTTTAGCTATATGAGTCAATAACCGAAATGTTTTGTTTAACCCTATCCACCTTTTGTTGATGGCTCATAGCACGTGAATATTATAAAATTAATGCATATGATAAAAGTTTAACAAAGGCAAGTTAAGCTTTTTCACTCAGCTTATGAAGCATGCTACATACGCATGTTTCGATATTTTTTCCATTAGATATAAATAATAAACAGGTAGGAGGACAATTTAATGAAGTACCAGGGACTTTTTGAGCCTATCAAGATTTGGAGATGCCGGTCCGATCAAGTAGGAAATCATTCTAATAAAAACGGCTTTGATCAAGACTCAAAACCCTGATCAAAGCCGTTTGATAATGCTTTTATATTTTATAGCTTCATGCCAACTACCTGATACATGTTGTCATCTGATAAGACTGTAGTAACTTCAAGATATTCATTAAAAATATCTGCAAGTTCATCAGCTTCCATAAGTCCGTTAGATACATGAATAGCACTGCCCTTATGATGAGCATCTATCTTCTCTTTGCTCATTCCGTGAGCGACAGTAAGTCTGCCGCCACTTCTAAGCTTAGAACTCAGGCATCTGATAAGCCTTTGAGCATCCTGAAAATGAGGGAATGCATTATAGATAACTATGTTGTCATAATCATCATCAAGATCAAGTTTCTCTACATCACAGCACAAGATATTAACACGCTTATCACCTTCGAACTTATGTCTTGCGATCTCTACCATCTTAGGAGATATATCAACTGCAGTTACGCTTGAAACTTTTTTATTTAGATAATAAGGGATCATGATACCTGTTCCGCAGGCAACATCCAGGACACTGCAACCTTCTACAACTCCTGCATTATCAAGAATTGTATTTATGATATTGTCATCCTTGATCTCCATAGCATCCCATTTATCCGCCAGACCATCAAAAAAATCTATTACTTCTTCTATATTAATCATAGTATTTGTATCCATATAATAATCCCTTTATAATGCCTTCCTTAAGGACAGGTTAGGAGTCTTAGTTAAAGAAGGTAGCTGTATCAATCTTCTGATAACCGCCAAAGCTTGCAGGCTTTTCATATATATCACTAGCAAGTGGTGTTCCAAGGAACATCTGTGTAACTTCATCAGTTTTGGCTTCAACATCAAAATCTTCAAAAGCTTCAGGGTATACAACAGAAGCAATGTACCATGTATTTATAAGAGCAATCTCATAATTGGTATAATACGCATTGTATGCCATTTCGAGATATACTTCGCCATCGTTCCATGCCTTTATAGAATCGAACATAGTATTATCTTCTGCATATAAAGGCTTGATATTCTTAACAGCTGCAGCATCTATGAACATGATATCGATATCTTCGCCCATGGATACGAGCTTCTCTTCTTCGATCTCCTGAATGCCGTTATTCTCAAGATCTGTAACGACATTTTTGACACCTGCTATATTGAAGGATACATAATTCTGAGCTGTCATAAGATGATTGGTTGTACCCCAGTTACCAAGACCACAGATATATACAGAAGGCTTATCTTCATCTTTGATATCTTTAGTTTTTTCGCTTATGGCATTCTTTTCATCTTCGATATATGTTATAAGCTCTTCAGCTCTTTCTTCTTGATCGAAGATCTGTCCCAGAAGCTCCATGGATCCTGCAAAAGACTCATCAAAAACTCCCATAGGTCCTGCCTTAAGTGTGATAACAGGTACGCCTAACTGCTCAGAAAGCGCATCTTCTTTTTCTACATCTTCATATTCAGAGATTACGATGTCAGGCTCACATGTAAGGATCTTCTCAGCTTCTGCAGCCTGAGCATTAGGTCCGCCAACTCCACATGAAGGAAGGTTGGCAAAAACATCTCCATAAGCCAGCATATAAGGTCTTGCTACGCCGTCAAACATCTGAGGCCTTTCTTCGAGGCTTTCGTTATCAATATCTTCAACTCCGCAAAGTATAGATACATCACCAACATAAGAATACATACGAAGTGCGCCGGCGCCGATACATACAACCTTTTTATAGCTTCCGGGTTCGATCTTAACTTCTCTTCCTATCATATCTGTAATAGTGATCTCTTTAGCTTCATCTGATTCAGAAGCTTCCTCACTTACAGTAGTACCATTTACGGATGCATCTATATTCCCTTCTTCATTCGCACTTGCAACTGTATTTGGGGTCTTTCCTTCACTACTACCACAAGCCATCATGCCACAAGACATCGCAGCTGCCATTACGACTGCGACTATTTTCTTTCTTAATAGCTGTTTTCTCATAATATTCCTCCTACGAAAAATCTTTCGTTATTTATATCTAAGATGCGGATCTTTGCATCATAAATATCTTCAAGCATCTCTTCCGTGATCTCGTTTTTAGTAGCTCTATATCTTACTGTTCCATCTTTCATAAGGTAGAATACATCTCCTATTAATAGAGCCTGATTGATATCATGAATAGACATTAAGATACTAACGTTCATATTCCTTGATAGATTGAGAATCTCTTTGATTATGATCTGCTCATTACCGATATCAAGACTTGCTGTCGGCTCATCAAATACCATAAGGTGCGGACTCTGTGCAAGGGCTCTGGCAATAGCAACCTTCTGCCTCTCTCCTCCTGACAGCTCATCTACGCTGCGATCAGCAAAGCTTGAAATTCCAAGCTTTTTCAAGATATCATTAACAATCCTTGTATCATCATCGCATGATCTGAATCCAAAATATGGAATTCTCCCTGTCATAACGGTATCAAAAACAGATAATGCTCCAAAGTCTATTATCTGCGGAACATAGGCTACATATTGGGCTTTTTCATATCTTGAAAGACTTGTATAGTCCTTGTTATCAAAAAATATTTTGCCCTTCTCCGGTTTTTCTATTCCTAAGATGTTCTTAATAAGAGT